>JAYUEU010000247.1:0-6561 GCA_043739065.1 Synechococcales cyanobacterium
GGTCCTGGGACGCTGGGATCGATCGCACTCTTAAAATTTGCGGTGTCCTCCACAAACAAACTTTTTTCGAGTAATCCACCTAGGGCTTGACTTTTCCAATAATTAAAATTGATTTTTGAGGCGATCGCAGCAGCTTGCGACAAATCAACTGTGACTGTTTTCGTCGGGATCGTTTTCAAAAGTCCGATCGCATCCACAGCACCAAACTGAGCCGCCGCCAACGAAACCCCAACCTGCACCATTTCCGGCGTTAATCCCGGCGAGGCCGTTTGAACATTTTGCATGAGATGCTGACCTGCAGGCGACTTGAGTAAATCTCCCACGACCCGACCCACAATTTTAGGATTCACATCCAATTTTGTCGTGAGTCCTTTCCGAACAGATGGCGTTAAGAATGGGCTAAAGAGTTGCAAATTAGGAGACAGTTGGCCTGTTTTTGCATACGTTTCCACTTCTTCGACTTTTACCGTCTGCTCAAATGGACCAAACCGTAACGTAATTTCTTCGGCTGCTTGGCTACTCCCGATCGGTCCCAAAATTAGCCCAACACTGAAGACCAAAGTCCCCGCGACTTGCTTGATCACACTATGCATCAAAATTCTCCTTAAGTCGGCGACGTTTAAAGTGTAGCGACGTAATTTCATATGACGTAGTAAAGCGTGCCTAGGTTCCGCAAAAAATAGGATTTAACATCAATTTTCTAGCTCTGTGATTTTAATTTATTTTAATTTCTTGACATGTAGGTTCAAGATCAGCATTGGGGGGTAAAACAATTGGAATTCGAGTGTATCAGTATGGCTCAGAATACTTGGGATTGATAAAATAAATAAATTTTAAAATTAGAGAAATAAGATGAGTATTAATTTCAATCTATGAGCTTATAAAAACAAAATCAGCATTGATCCAAATTCAAGCAAATCACTCCATAAGATCGAGAAAGATTAGAACTATCAAGAGTTCCAACCTTTCATTTGAAATTTTAAGTCGTTACAGTCTAATTTGTTATAGTAGTAGCAGGCTTAAACCATTTAGTTTGGTGGAATGGGTATTCAATTAATGTGGGCTTATCTGGGAGATAACGATCGGGCAACAATACTTTTTTTGTCAACGTCTGCATTCGACCAATGGGCATTCCCGCAACTTGTTTTTTCAGATCCGTCATCTTCCAGAATACCGCTGAAGGCTTTTTACCCTCCAAAGTCGCCGCAGGACGATGAATTGCTTTTCCCCTATAGCGTCCTCCCCCAGAAGCCGCTTCAACGCCCATATAAATGCCTTTCCACCACACTTCAGGATTAAGAGGTAAATCACCAGCAGCATTAGAAGCGTAAATAAAGACTTCGAGAGCTTTGCCTTTGCGGGCTAATTCAACAGCAGATAAAGCTTCAAACTCTTGACTGCCATATATCAAAAACGCAGGATGAATCTCTTGTTCATACTGCGTCGCAAGGCATTCTAGACCTGATAGCAAAAAGGATTCGGGAACAGAGAGTAAAACAGCCAGATTACGCGAGGTTTCCATGAAAATTTAGCAAATGTCCTAAACAGAGCAGGTAAAAAATGATCCTTAAAATCAGAACGTTATGGACCTGATTTTAAGCCCGTCTCACCATACTAGAGAACGCAAAACAACGCTACAGATCTGTGAATATCTGAGTTGAGTAAAATCAACTGCGATCGTTCATTTTTCAGCGCGATCGTCCATCCCGTCCAAATTACGACTAAATCAAAATAGCTAAATTAAAATCAAGCCTAAGTCAAAATTGCGCCGCCTAGAAGTCGAGTATAGCGATAGTCAAGTTCTGCCTTCATCGCCGCCCAACGATCGAGGGTTGGATCCTTATCGATCGCATTTTGAGCCGCATCCCGTGCAATTTCCAATACTTCTTGATCTTCAACCAAACTCGCCAAGGCAAAATCTGGCAATCCAGACTGCCGCGTCCCTAACACAGCACCGGGACCACGGAATCGTAAGTCCATTTCGGATATAAAAAACCCATCTTGAGATTGTTCCATAACTTTCAGACGTTGACGGGCTGTATCGCTTTTTGAGGTGCTGAGTAGAAGACAGAAGGATTGTGCAGCGCCCCGGCCCACTCGACCCCGCAACTGGTGCAATTGTGAAAGTCCAAAGCGCTCGGCGTGTTCAATTAACATAATGCTTGCATTGGGCACATCGACCCCGACTTCGACAACGGTAGTGGACACTAAGATTTGGGTGGTGCGATCGCGGAAGGCTGAAATTGCCGAATTCTTATCAGCAGATGAAAGTTTGCCATGCAACAATCCAACAGTCAAATCTGGGAATACATTATTTTGCAAATCAGCATGAGCTTGAACTGCTGATTTTAGATCTAGTTTTTCAGATTCTTCAACCAGAGGAAGCACCACATAAACCTGACGACCATCCGTAATTTCGCGGCGCATTAAGTCATAGGCCGCTTGTCTATCTTTTCCAGCTAGGACAGTAGTTTTAATTGCTTTTCGACCCGGAGGCAGTTCATCAATTTGACTGACATCTAAATCACCATGCAATGTTAAGGCCAATGTCCGAGGAATGGGAGTGGCTGTCATGGTAAGAACATGGGGATTATCACCTTTTTGCTGCAATCGCGCACGTTGTTGAACTCCAAATCGATGTTGTTCATCAATTACAATTAAACCTAGTTTTTGGAATTGAACGGGATCTTCAATTAATGCATGAGTGCCCACGAGTAAGGGCAATTCTCCTGTTTGTAATTGAGAATGAATTTGTCTTCGTTTTGCAACACGAGTGGAGCCAGTGAGTAATTCAACAGGCAAATGTAAAAGACTAAACCATTCAACAAGTTTACGATAATGCTGCTCAGCTAATACTTCTGTCGGAGCCATGAATGCGCCTTGGTATCCGGCTTGGATGGCCGCGAGTAGGGCAATGACAGCAACAACTGTTTTCCCCGATCCGACATCGCCTTGAATTAAACGGTTCATAGGGACGGGCTTGGTGAGATCATTCTGAATCTCATTCACAACACGGGCTTGAGCTTTGGTGAGTTCAAAGGGTAGACCGTCATAGAATTCAGTGATCAGTGATCCTTCGGGTTGTAGAATGACGCTGGTTTGTTTGGCTTGTTCGCGATATCGACGGGACAGTAGACCCAATTGCAAATAGAAAAATTCATCAAAGACCAATCGTTTTCGGGCCGCGTCGAGGGATTCACGATCGTCTGGGAAATGAATCTGTGCAATGGCTCGTTGAATTTCGGCTAAGTCATACTGCGATCGTAATCCCTCCGGCAACGTTTCAGCGAGTCTGGCCGCCGCAGGCAATCCCGATTTCATTGCACGTCGCACCAGATCTGCACCAACACCATCGGTCAAGGGATAAATCGGCAAAATTCGCCCGATCGTATCGGAATTTACTTCACCATCAAATTCTAAAATCTCGATTTGAGGATTATCGAGGGTGAGTCCATATTGGGTTTCCTTGACAAGTCCAGACGCGGCGACGGCGGCTCCGGTAGGATGCATTTTCTTTTGTTGCTCTTGCCAACCGCGCCCAGAAAAACGACTCCCCATAAAAAAACGACTCAATTTCATCCGACCTGAGCTGTCTTTAATGGTCACATCAAAAATCGTGAGCTTGTTATTTTTGACCGTGGTGAAGCAATTACAAGACGTAATAGTACCGACGATCGTGGCCGTTTCGCCTGCTTTGAGTTCCCGAATTTTAGCTTGGCGAGCGTAATCAATATGCTCGCGGGGATAGTAATAGAGCAAATCTCGAACCGTAATAATGCCGAGTTTAGCTAGTTTTTCAGCACTTTTAGGCCCGACTCCAGGAAGATAAGTAACCGCTTGTTCAAGATCGGGAATTTTGCCGGACGAAGAGGCTGGGTTAGTAGTATTAGTTGTGCTGCGGATAATTGTTTTTGTGGCAGAGTCTTTCGCAAGCTGTTGTTGAATCGATTGCTGTTGTCCGGACTGTTGAGTCGATTGTTTAAGGCTATAAACAGTACGCCTGGTTTCTGCGACTAAATGCTGCCGATCGGCAAACTCCAGATCCCCGTAACTAGAGTACTTTTCAGCCAGGGTTTGGAGCTTTTGACGATCGGGTCGATCGAGAACAGGACTGGGTTCCCCTAGAGCAATTTGGAGAAATTCGCTAAACCGATATTGATTACCCTGGAGATCATTAAATCCAGCTTCAGCTTCAAAGGCGAGTGCTTTTTGGAGGCGGAGAAAGTCCATAGGGTCTTGGGATGACAATTAGAGAATCTTAACAATCAGAAAATTAGAGTTTCCGCAAGAGACTATCTATGATAAATCATGGCGATACCGACACGATCGATGACCCTGCCGATCGAAACTAGACCAAGACAATCGAGGCATACCGGATTTTTTTTAATTACCACAAATAGAATTAGACTATTATCGGTCACAATGATGGTGGGCATACTGATAGCCAGAGCCTAACTAAACCTGATTCGAGACCTATGGCTTCGGTCGGTTTGGTTCATATTTCGTTAAAAAACGCTGATTGATGTTTTCACGACTGAAGGTTTCTCATGCAGGATGCGGCTTCTACCATTGCGCGTCAATTGGCCCAAGATGAACAGGCCACGCGGATTTATAAGCTTCTGACTTATGTGAGCGAAGGCGCTTGGGTTGGGGATATTTCGTCGCCGAATGAAGCCATGATTCATCGGGTTTTAAGTCAGCTCTTGGAGCAGTTTCCCGACTTAACATTGCTCCGATCGTACTTCCACACCAGCATCAACACCCTCAGCAAGCCTGCCGAATATTCGCAAATTGCTGACACTATTCTAGAGGCAATTTTCTTAGATCGGGGCGGCGAAGACCCAACCACAACATTCCTACGGGTCGTGTCTCCCCCTAATCCCCAGGTCCATCCCCAGACTACGCTCTACAGCACGATCGCCGCTAAACTGCCCCAGCTTCCCAACCAAATCCGGCTAAAAAAGTTAGCGTTGTGTGCCGCCCGATCGATTTGGGAAGGCGATGTGGCTAAGTTGGAGGCTATGAGTTGGGTCGATTTGACCAAAATGATTCATCAACGTCACGCCACCCATCAAGAATTAAAAAAAGGGTTGCAACAAGTCGTAAGTCAGTTGAGTAAGCCCATTGAATATAATGTGTTGGCAGAAACATTGATCGATAATCTACAAGCTCTTTATCAAGTGCCGATCGTACAGGTTCCGACGAACACGGCTCAACTAAACCCCACACCAAGCCTTACATCTAACCTCAATAGTAGTAAAACTAGTAGTAAAACTGAATCGCTAGTGAATTTCAACGAAATAAGGCGAGACACTCACGGCCCTATGCCAGCGGACATAATTCCTCCGTCGTCTTGGAGTGATGGCACTGGGATCAGCATGGTGGAGTCGATCGATTCTGTGGTGTTTGATTTGCACTTTGACATTATGAAATTAGCAAATCCACTACGCCTCAAGCATTTGTTATTGATTTTGGTAAATGGGATTGAACCTGAAGACGCGATCGAAGGCATGACCCTACGGCAACAAAGTATGATTCCATTACTCGCGACGGCATTTAGGCTACATCGAAAACCAGAAATTTTAGCGATTAAATTGCGGGAGATTGCCCGAAAATTACCCGATACGGATGAGTATGAAACGACGATCGAGGCAATGATGCGGGCTTTTAAGATGCGATCGGCTTCCACTTCACAAGTCAGCACCACTCCAAAACGGATACCCCCTGATGAATCGACGATCGTGATTAACCCCTTAAATCGTTAAGCAATTGATTAGATCTTTATTTCTTAGTTTCTTACATTAATTTTATTTGGAATGACCCCTTATGACTCCTGAAGACTTAATTACCCGATACAAATCCGGCCATATAGATTTTGCAGGACTCGATCTTCATCGTATTCAACTCCAAGGCTCAGACCTGATTGGAGCCAACTTTTCAGGGAGCAATCTCCAGGACGTCAATCTAGTTTTGGCTTTCCTCAGCCGGACTAACTTCCACCAAGCAAATCTGAAAGGGAGTCTGTTGCGCGGGGCAAATTTCAGCCAAGCGGACTTGTCGAGTTGTGATTTTCGAGATGCGGATCTCATGGGCTGCAATCTCAGCCGATCGGATCTGCGTGGTTCAGATCTATCACTCAGCACCTTACTTGATGCGAATCTTAGTGGAGCCGATTTACGCGGCGCAATTTTGAATGGTGCAGATTTACGAAGTACTTGTCTACGCAGTGCAAATATGCGGGAAGAAGGACGAGGGTTGCCGGGTGCGGATCTGCGAGGTGCAAATCTTCAATATGCAGATTTAAAAGGAGCCAATCTATCCGGGGTTAATCTTCAGCGGGCTAATCTAGCGGGAGCAAATTTGACTGAGGTTAGCTTGAAAGGGGCTAATCTAACTCAGGCAATTTTAACCGGGGCAAAGCTGACTAATGCGTTTATGAGTGATGCAATTTTGACCGAAGCGAATCTGGCAGGGGCAAATTTACAAGATGCTAAAATGAATCGCGTAGATTTGACTAGAGCAATTTTGACTAACGCAATTTTGACTGATGCGACTCTGAAT
>JAYUEU010000248.1:0-4094 GCA_043739065.1 Synechococcales cyanobacterium
TAAATGTTCTTTGAGAGAGCGAAACGCATGTCGGAAACCCTCACAGGAAAAGCGCCCTTATTTCCGGGCAGTACTGGCGGTCTGCTGACTAAAGCAGAAGTCGAAGAAAAGTATGCAATTACGTGGTCTGGTAAAAAAGCCGACGTATTTGAAATGCCAACTGGCGGCGCTGCAACGATGAATGAAGGCGAAAACCTTTTGTATCTTGCACGTAAAGAACAATGCTTGGCGTTGGGCAGTCAACTCAAGGTAAAGTTCAAAATCACGGACTACAAAATTTATCGAGTTTACCCAAGTGGTGAAATTCAGTATCTTCACCCAGCCGATGGTGTGTTCCCTGTGAAGGTGAACGAAGGTCGTGAAATGGTGAACTTTGTTCCTCGTAACATTGGATCCAATCCTAATCCTTCAACCCTGAAGTTCAGTGGTAAGCGGACAATTGATCCTTAGGGATTTCCTTCGGGATTGTTTGTTACGTAAATTCTAACAATTAGAATCATGATAGGCGTTGATTGGAAAGTATTCCGATCGCGCCTTTCGTATTTTTGAATACAATGAGATGTTGTAAGCAGCAGAAATAAATAATAATGTTCTCTATTTTCTATAGCGATCGGTTTCTAGACCATGACACGGGCGATTATCATCCTGAACGTGCTGCACGGTTGACTGCAATTAAGACCGAATTAGAACGGGCGACCTTTGCAGATCAATTGGAATGGGTGGTGCCGACCCCGATCGAAGTCCGTCCTGTCAATGATTTGTTGCTATTAGCGCATACCGCCCAGCATATTGCACGAGTGACAGAGTTTGCGGCTTCTGGAAATAGCTCGTTTGAATCAACGCCTGTAAGTGCTGCCAGTGATGATGTTGCGCGTTTGGCAGTGAGTGCTTGGGTTGATGGGGTTGATCAAGTGGTGACAAAAAATCGTCCTGCTTTTGTATTAGCACGTCCGCCTGGTCATCATGCATTGCCGGATGAAGGAATGGGGTTTTGTTTGTTTGCTAATGCGGCGATCGCAGCCATTCATGCAGTTGAGCATTTGGGTTTGTCGCGGGTTTCGATTTTAGATTGGGATGTGCATCATGGAAATGGGACGCAGGCGATCGTTGAAAAGCATTCTAAAATTCGATATTGTTCACTCCATCAATCCCCAGCTTATCCGATGACGGGTGCGGCGAGTGAGACTGGTAAATTTGGTAATATTTTGAACGTGCCATTACAACCAGGAAGTGGTTCGGATGTATATAATTCTGCGTTTGAATTACAGGTTCTACCGTGGTTACGATCGGGTAATCCAGAATTATTAATTATCAGTGCTGGATATGATGCGATGGCGGTTGATCCGTTGGCCCGTATGAAATTGGATGCTGACGACTATGCTCGATTTACAGAATGGTGTTTAGACATTACGCCCCGAATTCTATTTGGATTAGAAGGCGGATATGATTTAGATGGATTGACAATGGGTGTTTCAAAAACAATTGAAACTTGTTTAAATTAGCTTTAACTTATAGTGACTGAATTAGATCAATTCAGCCATTAAGGTAACTTCCCAAACCAATTGGGGTTGAACGTAGGCGCGCAGATATTCTTTGGATTTTTCCAGTTGTTCTAATACTGAAATGCTGGCCGTGCCCGATCGCCAGTAAACCTGTTGTAAATAATCTAAGAGCCACACTTGAGATTCAGCGTCCAATGTTTTTGTGATTTGTTTAGCAAGGCGGAGAGCATCGGGAACATTTGTTGGGCGCTGGATCGCTTGGCTGAGTAATTCTGGTGGAATGTCTTGTAATCGCTGCCATTGTTCAATCGCATCACCCGGACTGCCTTGAGCGAGATCTACAATTTGTTGTTGTTCTAAAAGTTGGGAATGATCCGATCGTTGTATAACAGTACAAAAATCAGTATGGGATAATCGATAAAAGGGAATGCGCTGAGATCTGGAGACTAATGTCGGCAACAATGATTCAACGCTAGGTGCAATCAAAATAATCGTGGCGCGACCGGGTTCCTCTAATGTTTTTAATAATGCATTGGCCGCAGATTCGGGCATCGTTTCGGCGCTATCAATTACCACGACGGCCCGATCGGACTCTAACGGCGGACGGCTGAGAAATACTGATATTTCCCGAATTTGGTCGAGACGAACGATCGGGGCAGATTTGCGTTTAACTCCGGCGGCTTCGGCTTCGGCGGGACTAAAGCGTTTGCCTTGGTGTAGATAAGTTGGCTCGATCCAAAATAAGTCGGGATGGTTGCCTCGTTGCGTTCGATTCCCCGTATCGCCGAGTAGTGCGCGCAGAAATGCCTTCGCCGCCAATCGTTTGCCAATGCCATGGGCACCTGCAAATAGGTAAGCCGGAGCAACACGGTCTTGGGCGATCGCTTGAGTGAGGAGTTCGACAGCGCTGGGTTGGCCGATGAGTGTTGGGAATAGTGTTGTAGTAGGCATGGTGGTCGATGTGGTGCGATCGGCGGGAGAAGAATCTTTTCCCTGTATGCTTTATCGTCTCATATTCTGCGGAGCCGAAATTTTAAATATGTATCGATAAGCCATGCAAAAAACAGAAACGCCTTGTATTGTAGTGTTTGGCAGTTTTTAATCGAATTAGAGGTTTCTTCCATGTCAGACGTTGTGCTTTCTCCTGAAGCAGCCATTCATCAGTTGCAGTGGCGTTATGCCGTGAAAAAGTTTGATTCTACAAAAATCATTCCTGATGCGATTTGGACTGCTTTAGAACAGAGTTTGGTATTGGCTCCATCGTCCTTTGGATTGCAGCCTTGGAAGTTTTTTGTGGTGAAGAATCCTGAGGTCCGATCGCAGCTTTTGGAGCATTCTTGGAATCAGTCCCAGGTGGTTGATGCATCACATTTGGTGGTGTTGGCCATTAAAAAAGATATGAATGGTAACGATGTCGATCGGTATATTGCTCGTCAAGCGGAAGTCCATGGCACAACTGTTGAAGCGCTTGCCGGATATACGGGAATGATGAAAGGATTCATGGACCGCAATACCAATGTGAATGATTGGTCAACGCGTCAGGTTTATATTGCGCTGGGCCAATATATGACGACGGCGGCCATGATGGGCATTGATACTTGTCCGATCGAGGGCTTTTCCGCTCCAAAGTATGATGAGATTCTGGGCTTGACGGCCTTGGGTTATGCGTCGGCAGTGGTGTGTCCAGCGGGCTATCGATCGGCGGAAGATAAATATGCGACGATGCCTAAGGTTCGTTTCCCAACCGATGAGATGGTCGCGTATATCTAATATATGTTTGGGCTACTATTTGAACTACTAAATGTTTGAATAGTAAGTCCGATCGAATTGAGAATATAGAATTTATGCTCTCAATTCGATCGAATTATTTAAACAATTTGCTTTTTCTGCTGAAATTACAAGCTTTTCAATACATGAACAACAAATTTATCAAAATAGCCTGACGTGTTATTCATTCAACGCATCAGGCCACTTATCACACCCCAACACGGCAGGTAATGAACCTAACGAAATTTGGAAATCGATTTCTTTGGGCAAATTTCCGAAGCGCACTATCACCTGATCAACACAGCCCAAACTCGCCATCCAATCCGCAACAGAAGCATCACACTCCACCACCATTCGGGCCGGATTTCTCAGTTTCAATAATGGTAAGAAACGGGCAAACATCACCGAAGCCGCCACATTATTCTCAGCCCAAGCCAAAATGATTTTTCCTTTCAAATTCTCAGTAGTCCAAGCCGCAATCTTGCGATGACGAGGTAATTGTTGGGCGAGATAGCTGGGAGCCAACCAACGCCATTCCGACTCCTTCCAGCCTCGCGCCCATTGTTCTAGTTTCAACAACGTCTGTGCCAACGCCCAATGAGCTTCCGCAAAATCAGGAGCCAATCCGATCGCCTGCTCAAAGCAAGCCACTCCGCCCTCCAAAGCTCCCGTCTCACACCACAGCATTCCTAGTGTGTAATAGGCTGTTGGGTCATGGGGTTCGTAGGAGAGTGACTGCTGAAGGTGGCTAATGGCAAGCTGAGGGTCGCCTAATTGCTGTAACACTGAACCTAGTTTGTGATGGCTGATGGCCGATCGGGAATT
>JAYUEU010000249.1:0-4675 GCA_043739065.1 Synechococcales cyanobacterium
AAAGTTTAGATACCCTACGTCGCTATAAATTAGTCTGCACGCTGTCCTTTGGGGATGTGTACAGTCAAATCATCGTTTGGTTACTGGTTATTTTTCTTAGCCTAGCTACGGCTATGGGATTAATGGGGGCCAGCCGTCCGGTGTTTGCGCTGGCAGTTGTGGGATTGATTTTGGTGCTGTCGCTGCCATTTTTACTCTTTGCCTTTGTTTCGACATTGTTAAATCACATTGAACTGCGGGAAGTCGAAGCAAAACCGCAGCTACAATCCACTGCTGAGCCTGTTGTGGTGAGTGGAATGGAAAGCGCAGTTGGAACTTAAACTCTCCAAGGCTATCTCCAGAGCTACTTAGTAGAAAAATCCGATCGTTGTAGTGCGATCGGATTCTATACTTTGCGCTACAATTTCTTGGAACTTGACCCCCAGAGATTTTGTCATGGCAGAAGAAACAAAGCGCAACCGATGGCTCCCCAGAATTGTCTTAGCGTTTTCTGCTGTTGCATTACTAGGCGTTTCGGTCCTTCCTTATCTCAATGCTCCTCAGAGTGCGCCTGTTTCGGTGAATTCTCCCGCACCTGATGCGCAACGCAAGCAATTTGAAGATCAGTTACGGGGCTACGAATCTGTCCTTCAGCGAGAACCGGAAAATCCTAACGCGCTGCGGGGAATTGTGGATGCCAAACGCGGGCTGAACGATATTAAAGGAACGGTTGAACCTTTAGAAAAGTTGGTGAAGCTGAATCCAGGGGTTCCTGATTATGCGGTACTATTAGCGCGAACGAAGCAGTATTTGAAAGATGACGAAGGCGCGATTCTGGTGTATCGAGAGGCTCTGAAATCGAAGCCTGCTGATTTGAAGATCTTAAGTGAATTATCACAGCTTTTAGTTAAACAAAACCGTCCTGAAGCAGCGATCGGTCTTTTGCAAGACACGTTACGGGATGCTCCAAAAGTAAACCAGGCCACTCCCGGCGCTGTCGATACGACGGCTATTGAAGTTTTGCTGGGACGTACGTTTGCGAATCAGAAAAGATTTGATGAGGCGGTGCTCGCGTTTGATACGGCGATTAAGGCGAAACCGGATGATTTTCAGGGTTATCTTGGCAAGGCGCTGACGTTGCAAGAACAGGGCAAAAAGGATGAGTCGAAGGTGCTATTTGATAAGGCGTTGAGTGTTGCACCGCCTGAGGTTAAGGATCAAATTAGTCGTTTGGCAGCGGGTCCAATTGTGACTCCAAGTCCGGCAGCGGGTGGAATTAAGCCGAATGATACGTCACCAGCAGAGAAGCCTAGTGATAAGCCAACGGATGCAAAATCTGATACTAAACCTGAGTTGCCAGAACCTGCTAAACCGTAGCTGTACCGTAGCCGTGGTTGACTCACGCTGACCAAAACGGAGAGACTCTATGATTTCCGGAACGATCGTCGCCCTAATTAGCAATCTTCAACTATCATCTGGCAGTCGCGTGACTATGGATAATGTGAGTTGGGATGATGACTAGTATCTATTGCTATAAATCATTTAGTCGTTCCTCCGATCGAATGATTTATAGTTGCATCGGACGGGACGGATTCGTCAAAATTTAAAGGTCTCAATGATTGTTGCTGGAGTCACGATCGAATAGTGATTGGTAAACCTTCTGACGTTCTGAGTCTTTGAATACGATTTCAATGTGAATAGTTTCGCTATCATTATCAAAGCATCCAGCGATTCCGTCTAATAGATTTTTAGCAGATTCGATCGAATTGAACGTTTTTTGCATGCGTTTCTGAGAAGATTGAGGCCGCTCAATCGAGAGATGTTGGGCGTCATGCTCGGCAGATATAAGACTGTGGAGTCTGGCTTGATTTGGATTAACGAGCGATCCGTCCAAGATAGGTTCTTGCCCCAAGTCAATTTCGGCTAACTGCTTATACTCTGGAGTCAGTTGCTCAACAATCAGTTTTTCACGTCGGACAGGAATTTCTACTTGTAAAAGACACGTTTTAATTTCTTTACGAATAACAATTTCACCGACTTTGCGCCGAATAATATCAACGATTAGTCTTTCTTCTAATAAAGAGATCTTTTCCTCTGATATTACTTTTGAACCTGGGTTGTTGATTTGTTTAAAACCAGTCAGATTCGCACGTTTTTGATGCTCTTCAGCATGGTCAGAACTCATAGCTGTCCTTAATATATGAAATAATATTGCCCCTATCTCAACATTCAGACGCTTGAGATAGGGGTAGTTGAGAGTGCAACTAAGCAATCAGAAGAAGTTATAAATTAAACTTAAAATAGGTCAGCCTGAAATTTGTATCCAGTCTAGGTCTATTTCAAGTTTAACTAGATAAACATGTTAACTGCTAAGTCTATTTGGCACGTTCAGAAACTGGACGACCTTTCGCATCTTTGACATCAAGTTCTTCTCTACGCAATTGTTCTTCCGCAGTAACAGTTTCTTGATCGACCACTTTATTGACGCGTACTTCCTCTCTAACAAAGGCTTCTTTACGGAATTCTGGTACCTCCTCATACACGTCCAATCGTGAAACTTCTCCTGCTTGGAAATTGGCCTCGCCAGGAGCGATCGCAGTTTCACCACTAACGGGTACGCGTTCAACGACGATTCGTTCTTTCTCGATCCCAACAGATGCCTGCGCGGTTTCAGTTTCAACCCGCTTACTAACGACAGCTTCTCCCGCTTTCTGACGAGTTTTACCCGTGATAAGCCTTTCTTCATAGAGCTTAAGATTGGGATGATTCTGCTCAGTTAAAGCATACAGATCAGGTTCTTTTTCGTACTTATAGCTATCACGATCGTAACCTTCATGGGCAGCATTTAGATTAGGTGTAGAGTCGGAGTCTGACTTCGGTAATCTACCCCCAGTCGCACTATAGCCCAGTGGTGCTGACTGCTCTACCGACACTGACTGCTCTACCGGTACTGACTGCTCTACTGAGCGCATAGAATTACGATAAACGCCTCGTACTTGCTCTTCGTGATGATAGTCAACGGTCATATCATTAGTGAATTCTGGGAGAGCTTCAACTTGCGCTTTGGTTAGGTTGTCGGCGTAAACCCGATCGCGCTCATAGTCAATACGCGCCCGGCCAATAGGGAACAAGACCTTCTTCCCTAAAATCCATACTCCAGTATTAATGACTAAGTAGCGTAATTGCCCTTCATCATCCACTAAAACATCATCTACTGAACCAATTTTGTCGTTTCCAGTATAAAGATCTAAGCCTTTAAATTCATGGTTGTCAAAATGCATCTGATAGTCTGGATCAAAATCCTTAATTCTGTAAAGAGCCATTTTATTTACTCCTATAATTACCATTGTTGGTTTGTTATCTAATAGTATTTTTCTTATTCCTATGGGGCATCTTTCGATTTGCTGATGTTGCTCGAATCATTAGGATTACGTCAAGGAGTTCGGCTAACAAACTTAAAGTCTGTTTGAAAAGTCCGAGGGCGTATAGATTTACTCCAATCGTCTGAGCGTATTGAGCCTCATCGCCAAGTAAATCAGGGCTTCCGCAGACTCAGGTGATCGTTCATAGTCCCAAATCAAACGACGATTACTCATTAACCATCCAAAGGTCTGCTCGACTATCCACTGCTTGGAGGCTTATGAGGCGATTGGTGTTCCTGAACTTTGGATTTATGATGCAGGACTTTTGAAGATTTATACTCTCCAAGAAAGCCGATATGTTGAAGTAAAGCGTAGTCCTATTTTTCCTGATTTGGATTTACGAGTTTTGCTGCCGAGGGCGATCGATGGGGCTTGGATTGTTGGAAGTTCTGCTGCACTTGATGAATTTGAGCAAGCATTAAAAACCTAAACGACTGACTCAATGCCTCAACTACAATAGGGAATGTGAACCGATCGGAGAAACACTATGGCCGTTCGACAACCCCGATATGCCTACTTCGATCGCCCGCATCCGATCGTTTAACTGCTGCTTCATCAATGCGATCGCTTCTTCTCTCGTCTCAGCCACTGCAACACAATCAGGAAAATCGGTCGATCGGGCAGAAATCTTACGATCGTCTCGCGTTTCGAGAATGAGGTTGATGGTTTGTGCCATGGATTGGATAGGTGATGAATCTTTCTACAGTGTGGCAGCCATTCCAAATTCAAAGTTTCAGAAGATACTCTTTGGAAGGCTTTGGGTGGACGATCGTTGAATCCACTGAACGTAGGTGTCCTCAGTGCGATAAGAGTAATATATTTAGCCTATTTTGGTCCTTAACTTGCTTTAACAGCTTCGTTGGTGGCTTTTCCATGGTGGTTGATATCGAGAAACTTTCTCCCCATCTCGACCTTATGGGGTGGATATACGGAAACTTTCTGCCTAATAAGAGTTAGCTGGCTCCGCATCGAGTCCTTGCACTTGTTTTTCGAGGTTGTCTGTCAGATCGAAAGCGCCCAGATAGCGATCTGTTGAGGCAGCCGTTGCGGTTCTGTGTGCGGTGGCGCGATCGCTCAGAAGGTTGTCGGTGAGAACAGAAGCGAGGGGCGAGGGGATGCTCCGAGAACGCTCAGGGGGCGATCGCCGTTTTGATTTGGAGAGCGATCATGGTTTTAGAAAAGGGGCTATTGCATCCTAAAACTTATTCGTTTATTATCTAGTGGTAAATTAACGGCAGTCTGAGGGATGCGTAATGGCAAACTCGCAATCAAAG
>JAYUEU010000250.1:0-6747 GCA_043739065.1 Synechococcales cyanobacterium
TCGATATCTACCACTTTTCGCAAAAGCTTCATGGTGGCTTCGTTGCCAGATTCATCCGAAAGCTGTACCGCTTTGGATAATTTGGCCGTTGCGACTTCAAAATTGCCTTGGGCGCGGGCCTCCATGCCTTCATGAATCACTTGAGCGAGTTCCGCTTGTCCGGTGTAATGTGCGACCGTCCGATCGATTTTGGCCGATCTCACCTCGTCATCAGTCCAGATGGCAAGAATTCGAGTTTCAGCAACTTTAGTCTCAACTCCATTTTGGCTATAAACTAAGCTGGCTCGACCTGCTAGCATTTCATCTCCGACATTTCCAGCGTTAACTTGAATGCAGAAATGGTAATCGCGAGATTCTTGATTTCCCCATGCACCTGTTGGATAGTCTGCAATTTGTCCACTGATCGCCTTCGCCTTGTTAGTAATGTCTAAAATTTCTGGACTCACCTGTTTACAGAACAGAACCTTTGCCCCTTGAGGAGTCCACAACCGCAATGCAATATCACTGACTTGTTTGCTCATGGCTTGACCAAGAATTGCGCGAAAATCGTCTTCCATGGCACTCGCATCAGCAATGATATCCGCCGTCCCGAGCAGCTTGCGGGCGATCGTTCGTAATTGATCCACGCGCCATTCAGTCCCGACTCCGCGACAGTCACATTGAAATTGGTTTTCGCAGGCATTCAAAGCTTTATCCAACGCACTCAAATCAGAACTATCATTTTGCCCATCAGTCAACAACAGCGCTTGAGCGATCGCCCCCGGCATAAGTTTAAATTGCTGCAATGCGAGATTAAGCCAAGTGGAAATGGCTGTACTGCGATTGGCTGTAACCTTTCGGAGTGCCGCGAGTGCGGTGTTCTTGGCGCTGTCGGTGGCTAAGGTGAGTCCCGATAATAATGTGGCTTGACTAGATCCCGTTACGATAAAGAAATAAGCATCGGGGGGCAGAAGTTCAATGACTTTGGCGATCGCGTGTTTGGCTGATTGAATTTTGACTCCTTCCATTGAACCGGACGTATCACAAATAATACCAAAGACCCGAGGCATACCTGAAGCCACTAAGGAGCGCGATCCAGTTTGCCCATCTGATTCGACATCGGTGGTGATAGTCATGATGGCATTGACTTCTTGACTTCCTTCGGGGAGGTAAGCGTTTTGATAGACCTGAGCATTAAATTGAGTAGTCATAATAGTTTGGGAATTAAGAATTGGAAATGAAAAATTAAGAATAGGATGAACTAACTGGTTTCTGGAACTTTGGATGGTATTTCTAGCAACGCGATCGTAATGTTGTCTTGTCCGCCACATCGGAGCGCAAATTCAACACCCTGCCTAACAATCACCATAGCTTCCGTATCGGGTGGATGATGCAAGGCTTGGTAGAATTCTGGCACGCTACTCGCATAATTCCAAAGTCCATCACTACACAAAACCAATCGGCCCGGTCCAGCCAAATCGATTGTCACCACACTAGGAACAACATCCTCCGAGTCAAACCCCAGCCATCGGGTAATCGCATGGGCTTGAGGCGATCGTTCAGCGTCTTCCCGAGACATTTCCCCTGCCGCCACTACGTCTTCACACCACGAATGATCTTGGGTGAGTTGGCGCGAGGTTTCTGGAGTTAAACCCAGCCAATAGGCCCGACTGTCCCCCAGCCATGCGATCGTGGCTTGTGCTGATGATATGCGTGAGTCGGATGGATCTGAATTGGATAGATCTGAATTACAGGCAGAAATAATTGCTGCAACAATGGTGGTCGATGGCGGTTCTCCTTTGCTAATTGATGCTAATTTGGCAACCGCTATTTGGGCCTGATGAATGCCTTGAACCAATGCCGCTTCAGAATCGAGATTAGCCTTTAAGGATTCTTGAATAGATTCACAGGCAGATTGAGATGCACTTTGTGAGGCCATGCCGGGATTCATAGAACTTGATACGCCATCACAAACCACAATGATGGATCGTCCCTCCGTCAATTGTGCTATCGCAAAGCAATCCTCATTTTGAGAATGTCGAATGCCTCGATCGCTAATAGCTGCAAAACCAGGCTGTAAAATTTGTTCAAACCGATCGCGATGAATCGGATTTCTAAATCCACATTGATTACAAAATCCATCTGCTTCTAAATTAATGCTGTCACATTTCTGACAATTCGGAGAAATGGGTTCAGTTAACGATTGAAACGTCGCCGCCGCACTCAAATCTTTAATGAGCAAAAAACCACAGGTCTCACAAAAACGATCGCTAACTTCAACAGGTTCATGACAAGCCGAACAATTTTTCATAATAGTTACAAGAATAGAATTCTCAACATTCTCAATTCACCATTCTTAATTCATCTCGAAGACATTGGTCTCACCCGGTTGGCTTCATCGACCAACCGAATTTTCTCATCGCCCTCAGACAAATGCGCCATCGATCGTAGTACCGATTCAATTCCCTTTTGCATTTCTGATTTTGTTAACGGGCGATTCATTACTTTAGTTGTACTGGTCGCCATCTGCGGATTTTTTTGGACTATCTGAAGGGCATTATTGAATAGGGCATACATTAATTGATAGCGCTCTAGTCCTTGTAATGATAGCTGATCCATAATCTTTGAGGCAGCTACTAGATCTTGAACATTCGGCGATGTATTCTCATTACTAGTCCATGTTTGTACGGCTTGTGCTTGCGATCGGATATATAAACTGGAGGTCGGTGGAATTTGTTTTAAAGCTTCCACTGCTGCATCTCGTTGGCCTAATTCTTTAGTCTGAAGCGCCATATGACAGCGTGCCCGCCCAAAAGCTGCCGTCGGGTAATCTGGATTAGTTTGAAGAACGCGCTGGTAGTAAAAGATTGCCTCGGAATAGTCTTTGTTTTGTTCTAATGCTAATGCCAAAGCGAGTTGCGGGGCAAGTTCTCCGGGTAAGTCAGTATAAACCCGATCGAAATGAACGATCGCATCTGCTGATTTACCATTCAGAAGGGCAATGCGGCCCCGATTCCAGGTAACGCGCCATTCCCATGGATCTATTTTCTCTACGATTTGAAGCAAAGGTTCGATTTTTGAGCTTAATTCTGGAGTGAACCAAAAATCGACCGATTGCAATTGTGCTCCGGTAGATTCGGGATATTGTTTTGTGATTTCTGCAAGACGTTCCGATCGTTGTTGAGGATCTGTAATGACCATAGCCCCAACAATCTCTCGTAGGGCCACATCATCTTGGTCCATTAATGCCAGTGGAACTTGTTGTGCATCCACCAAAATTGGATCGAGTGCGCCTTTAATTAAATAGGACAACCGATCGCCACTAAACAAACTGCTGGTCGATGGGCAAGGTGAATTCCGATCGTTTGCCACCACTTCTCGGAGAATTCCCAAAAGCTGATCGGCCATTTCGTCCGCCGATTGGAATCGAGCATTTGGATCCGTTGCAGTGGCGCGGAGGAGAAAACGATAAAGGGATTCTTGCTGGGCAAACAGTGGCTCATCTTGAGGACTGGGCAATTTATATTGAAGGTCTTTAGTAAAGCCTTTAACCGCACAAACCAAAATCAATAAGGTCCGCGCCACTGTATATAAGTCGGTGACCACGGTTGGCCCTTCTCCAGCTTCTGGTGCGGTATAGCCAACGGTGCCATAAATATCACCTTCTGGATCGTCAATGCGACGAACACCGCCGAGATCAATTAACTTGATGTCATCGCCTTCAATCAGCATATTGTCGAGTTTAAAATCGCAATAGACTAAGCCTTGAGAATGCAAATAGGAAAATGCACCTAAGACTCGGTGAATGTAGGCGATCGCTTCAGCAACAGGCAATATTCCGCGTTCTTTACGGATATCTTTAAGCGTTTTTCCGCCCACATATTCCATAACAATGAAGCCTTCACTGCCATGATTTACAAAGTTATAAATCCCAACAATATTGGCATGTTTGACCGAAGCGAGAAATTGCTTTTCGGCGACGACAACCGCTGCACTGGAGGTATCCTCGGTATTGAGCAATCCTTTCAATACCACATAGCGAGAGAGGGTTAAATCAAATCCTAAATACACCCAGCCCAATCCACCAAATGCGATCGCACCTTTGACTTCATATTGTCCTGCAACTCGATCGCCTGGTTTCAGTGATGATACAAACGAAAATTTCACTCCACATTTTGGACAAAATCCGAATTCCCGTTTTAAGGCATGATTACAGTTTGAGCAAAAACGTTTATTTTCAGGAACTACAGCTTCCGCCAGCAGCATATCTTCCGGTGCAGTTGAAGGCAAATCCGGCAACGTAATCAATCCGGCCCCTAATTTTTTGCGGGTGCTACGGCTACTCACGGACGATCGGCGGCTTCCTTTGCTGGTGCTCCCTGTTACGCTGCTAGAGATTCCGCTCCCTATGCTGCCCAACACTCCCAAACCACTACGACGGCTCAATAATCCACTATTGGCACGACTCATATTATGGCTGAGGTCATTTGCTAGAATCCCCGTTTTTGGGCTTAGACTCGAAGGCTGTGCGGGTGCTGCGTTGGACTTTGCGTTGGATTTAGGAGCTGACATGCCGCATACGTTGCAGTAGCCATCTTCGATCGTCCCGGAACAGTTTGATTGGGCGCAATTAGAGAGTTGGGAATTGGAGTTACTCATAAATCCTGCTGAGTCAATCTGTATGTATCTATGTATTAAGGTAAAGGCGCACGATCGATGTTGGTTTTAATGATATGCGTATTGGCTTATTTAAGTTAGCCCAAATTAAACTTGAATTGGCTTAAATTAACTTATTATTAATAGGTTAACGTTTAATAATCAAAAGAGATTGAACGAATAGTCCACTCGCTTTATTTTTGACAGTTTAGAGCTTGTTCATACTCACGAACTAATCGCTGGGCAGCAGACAGATCCGTAGGACGAGTATACAAATATTGTTTCGCTTCGGCTTCGATCGCTCCTAACTTCAAATCTTCCGATCGGCCTAGTGCCGCTGCTTTTGCTTTCATTGCCGTCAGTTGTCCCCGCAGTTCTATGCGAGATTGTAAGCCGCGTTTAGCTTGAGTTGTGGCGATCTGAAGCTGCGACATTGTTTGATCGAATTGTACTTGCCATCGCGTTAATCCCACATGAACGGCAGAATTTTTGTTATTTTGATGGGCTATAGAGAGTCGGTGGAGCCATTGAGTCAGTTCTGAAATAATCTCGACGGACGGCATAGTGGCTACGGGGGGATCCAATACCTTGTCCTGCCATTCCGTAAAAATGACTAATCCCGTTTGATGAGCCGATCGTAATTCCCCAAGCCCTCGCAACGCATCATCTAGGCGACGTTTCATGGCGTTTCGTTGTTCGACAAGATCTGCTAAATGCTGCGTCATCGCATCCAGACTGGGCTTTAGCTGCTGAATTAAACTGTTTTTTGCTGTTAATGGATCAGCATCGATCGCCTGATGCACCGCTGCAAACTCTGTCTGGAATTTATCCATCTGTTGCTGAATCGCGATCGGGACACTTGCTGGAGCGCTTTGAATTAAGGCCGTAAGTTCATTAAGAATGGGAGCCGCTTGGTTCTGAAACTCAATCAACGGAGTTTCCAATTGGTTCCAAGCCGAATCCACCTCCAGTACAATATTTTTTGCGTGAGAAAACAATTTTGCCATCATTCCCAATAATGCATCAGCCGTCACTGAATCGCCCTGAGTAGACGAGCTAATTAAATCACGGGATTGAAGCGGTACAAGCTGTTGAGGCAACATGATGGAGGCTGTAGTTAGTAGCGTCATTATGTCCATCACCATTCCATCGCTGCCTCGTTTTGGGACTTGCGATCGGAGACTTTTTGCCCGATCGATCGTCTCCCGCAAGAGTTCAAATAACTGAAAAAGCTGGGACAAATCAGCAATGGCGAGCGTCACCTGTTGTTGAGTTTCCCCCGTCAACACTGCTTTAGGCATCCCCCCTTCACCCATGAGTCGTTGATAGGTTGGCAACTCATATAGCTCGAAGAGGTTCTGACCGATGTACCCAATTTTTTTCTGCCAATCATTGAGAAGCGCATCTAGTTCCGGTAAAGAGGTTGTGGTCATAGGGCAAGGCGTACCGTAAGATTAGTGAAAAAACGGCGGATCTCTATGCTAGATACTCGCAGAATAAGACCAATTTCGGAAAACGTCACGTTATTTAATTTCGAGCTATTGTTAGGCTAAATAAAGAGCTAAATCTGAACTTAAACTAGGACAAACGATCGCATTTCTAGTGATTTATGGAAATTAAAGTAAGAGCCGAAATTGTGTGGTTTTTCCTAGCTAAGTTTTGAGCGATTGATCTAGGTCGATTTATGATTTTTAGTGTTTTATTCCCTCATTATCATCGTGAGATTTTTTCATGTGGCGTATCTATTCTCCAT
Organism: Synechococcales cyanobacterium; assembly: GCA_043739065.1. Lineage (GTDB taxonomy): Bacteria > Cyanobacteriota > Cyanobacteriia > Leptolyngbyales > Leptolyngbyaceae > JAAFJU01. The sequence goes on from JAYUEU010000250.1 coordinate 6,389, forward strand.
CTCTTTATTTTGCCATCGCGTTTTGCACTGTGGCTTTTCTGCGGGTTAAGCCAGCGATCGCCCTAGATAATATTGCTAATGCCCAAACTCTTCCCTTAAGCCGTACTAAAGACGCGCCCCCGATTTTTCTAGGACGTCGATCGGCTAGTCCTTATGTTGTGATTATTCCAACCTCTAGCCTTGACGAAGCCCGATCGTATTTAGCTTCAATTCGGCGAAAAATTAGCCCTTATGGTCAGGCTCCATTTGTTTCATCCCATTCTCTAGGTGCCTATATCTATGTCGCAAGTTTCAACCAGCGTCACAAGGCTGAGAATTTTCTACGATTGCTTCATGAATCTAGGGCACGAGTTGTCTAT
>JAYUEU010000251.1:0-2729 GCA_043739065.1 Synechococcales cyanobacterium
AGAATCCGAACAAATCCACACAACCTTAATTAACACCTTTGGAAATTTAACGTTGACTGGCTACAACTCAGAGTTAGGCAATCTACCGTTTCCAGAAAAGAAAGAAAAGCTCGAAAATACCCATATTGAACTAAATCGTTGGATTCTGGAGCAGGAAAATTGGCGATCGTCAGAAATTGAGAACCGAGCAAAGATCATGTCTTCGATGGCTATCAAGATATGGATATCTCCGTTGGATGCAATGGCTTATTAATAAGTGGGCGATCGGTTTGTAATATTGCAATTCGACAGACCGATCGCGACATTGGGTGACATCCACGGGAAGGCGATCGTCATGGGACTCAGTACGATGTGAGATTCCAAATGACGACCGAGACCGGAACTTCCATGGTTCTAGGATGTTGGATTATCCGATTTGAGGAAGACTTTCCAAGATTAATTGGTGCTTATCCTGTCAAAAAGTAAGGTGAAATCTAATGCAATTTAACGAATACGATGTTATTGCCTTAACAGAAGAAACTCGTGCAATTCATAAGGAGACTCGTGAACCGATCGTCCTTCAGCGGGGAGCAGTGGGTACGATTTTGATGGATTTTGATGGACAAGATTATTTGATTGATTTTGTCGATTCTCAGGGTGTCACCTATGCAATGGAGACTATTCCAGGAGCAAAGCTAATACAACTTGTTCATGAGCCAATGTTAGTTTGTTCGTGAATTGTTGATTTTAGGACGATGCACAATTTATGAGTTAGACCTCAAACGATCGAAAAGTAACCTGCCATTGGTCTGTGTGACTGCTTCTGAATTGGTGATTTTCTCCGGAATGCTTTTCCAACATTCCACAATTGAGAAGGTCAATTATTTATACTGGATCTGTCACGATCGAGGAAGAACGATCGGCTATACTACAACCACAAGTCCGATCGTCTTCAACTACATATTATTTTCTACACAAATGCAGTAGTAATATTGTTTTGATCTTCCTTTATTGTATCTATTTAAATCACGGTTGCTTATTGAAATAGGAGTAAACAGTCTGCGAGACTTGCGGCACAAAATCCCAAGCCGAATCTGCACGATCGCTCTCCACAATCACCGCGCCAATATAGCGTTTACCATTGGGCATTTCGATAATCCCAGCATCACCCAGCATCGTGCCGATGTATCCAGTTTTGTGCGCGATCGTTGCTCCTTTTCCGAGTCCAGCCGCGAGCAATTTTCGGTTATGGACATTTCGTAATATAGTGAGTGCATTAGCTTCAGAACTAGACGAAAGAACAGATTGCCGATCGAGCATTGCTAAAATTTGCACGAGTTCTTTCAATGTTGTTGTATTAGTCCCACCCAGATCGGGCAACCAATCGCGCAATCGGGTCTTAGTCAATCCTAATTGGGCAAAGCGTTGATTCACATAATTAATACCGCCCATACGTTTGATCACCATATTGGCTGCGGTATTATCGCTAATCGTAATCATTTTTTCAATTACATTTTGCGCCGTGAATTTACTATTAACAGGCAAATCTTGAAACTCACCAGAACCACCCACCATCACATCTCTAGTCATTGTCCAAGTTTCATTCAAATTGATCTTTCCTGCATCAACATCTTGTAAGAATGCAATCAAAATCGGTAATTTAATGACGCTAGCAGTAGGGTAAACCTTGTCACCATTGAAATCAACATAGTCCCCGGTTTGCAAATCAACGAAAAGTAATCCTGTACTCAAATTTGGATAGGTTTTACGAATGCTACTCAGACGATCTTTAAGCCAGGTGAGTTGTTGACCTGCGGGAACCAGTGTGCTGTAGGCTTTAGGAGGCGGAGTTGGGGCGGGCGGCGGAGTTGCGACGGCAATAGCGATCGGATTATTGCCCATCAACATTGCATTTGGGGTTGCGCCTTGGGTTACGCTTTGGAATGCGGGTAGTTGTACGGTCCATTGGGTAGGACTAGTGCCGCGTACTAAGACTTTTTGAGCATCTACGGTGTAGGCAGGATCTAAGTCAATAACCAATCGTGTAGTTTCGCGTTCAAATTTAGCAATACGAATACTTTTAACATTGCCACCCACAAGTTGATTGATTTTGGGGCGATCGAGTCGAATTCCAGGTAAATCAATCACAATCCGTGCAGGACTAGGAACAAGCTGAGCTGTGGGTTGTACACCTTCATCGGTGGTGAAATTCAGTTGATTCCGCGATCGATCGAAGCTCCAAGTCTGTAAGATATCGGCAGTAGCGGGGAGTGCAGCAAACCATAACAAACTAATCAAACTGAGAGAGAAGCTAGAAAATCGCATAAATTCTGAAACTTTATAAATAAAACGGTACAAGATAGAGAAGAGCAGGTGACAATTTCGGCTTCAATATACTAACGTTTTTCGGCTTCAAAAGTTCCGTGTCGTGGATGATACGCTTTTAAAATAAACTCTGCATTGGTTTATCCGGGATGAACGCAGCCTGCAATAATAAAAGTGCGATCGATTATTACAGGATAGAACTGGCTATGGATGACAAATTAATGCTGATGATTCCGGGACCAACTCCCGTTCCTGAGCGCGTTTTGCAGGCGATGGCAAAGCACCCGATCGGGCATCGCAGTGCAGATTTCAGTGCTATTTTTGCCGAGGTTACAGCAAACTTAAAATGGCTGCACCAAACCGAAAATGACCTGCTAATTTTGGCCGCTAGCGGTACAGGCGTGATGGAAGCTGGAATCATCAAC
>JAYUEU010000252.1:0-6872 GCA_043739065.1 Synechococcales cyanobacterium
GGGTTCTGGTGGAGCCACATCGGTTGGATGCTGTATGAGGTGCCTGCACTGAAAGAAGTGCCGAAATTCACAAAGGACATCGCCAATGATCCGGTGTATCGTTTCTTTGACAAATTCTTCTTCCCCCTGCAAGTGGCGTTGGGCGTGTTGCTGTACGCGATCGGGACCCGTTTTAGCGTAGGTGACGCGGGTGGAAACCTCGGCTGGTCCTTTGTGTTCTGGGGCATCTTCGCTCGTTTGGTGATCGTTTATCACTGCACTTGGCTTGTGAACAGCGCTACCCACAAGTTTGGCTACCGTTCCCATGAGTCCGGTGACAATTCTACCAACTGTTGGTGGGCTGCGCTGTTGACCTATGGCGAAGGCTGGCATAACAATCACCATGCATACCAATATTCTGCTCGTCATGGATTGGAATGGTGGGAAGTTGATATGACTTGGATGGTGATCAAGTTCTTGAGATCAGTTGGATTAGCGACCAAAGTTCAAGTTCCAAATATTAAGAACCTTGACGCTTAATCTGAATTATTAAAGAGCTGACGATCGGTTCTAATTGATAAGTCCTGGGCATATTATGTTCAGGGCTTTTTCTTGAATTATTCTTTTAAGTATTAAAATATTTTACGTATTAAAAATTCAAGATTATTGGAGAACAGACTAATGAAAGGACTCGTAACTAAGCTATTAGGGTTTGGATTAATAATAATTGGTATCTATTGGCTAAGTCAGGGAATTTTATTTACGACCCGAAGTGCTTACTACTGGTGGCAAACTATTCCAGCGACTGGGTCTGTTATTTTACTTCTCGCCGGATTGTGGGTGTTATTCAATGGTAGACGCAGCGATCGTAACTGGTCGTGGATTCTAATTGGTGGCGCAATTGCTCTCATATTTATGAGTGGTGGAATTGTGATTCGTCCGACTTCTCTCTGGGACTTTTTGATTGGATTTTCAGCTCTATTTGGCGGTTCTAAGCTAGTGAGTTAGTTCGGGAAATTAGTAGGCGCTGCCAGATTTGCGGTGAAGAACTGCTGTGGTGCCGTTGATTTCTAAGACTTTTCCAGTGTTGACGATCGCATAAATCAACCAATGATCGCCGCAATCCATACGAGATTGGACGGTGCATTCTAGATAGGAAAGTGCTTCTTTTAGGATTGGGTTGCCGTTGCGTGATCGATCGACTTCGACATCTTTGAACGGATTTTGACCAGTGGCGCTAATTTTTTGGAAGTGACGACGTAGGTTCTTCCCATCGCGCAGAATATTGAGGACAAATTGATCGCCGCTATGATCCAAGGTGTTTTCAGCCGTGTCTTTAGCGATCGCAATCGTAATGCCGGGTGGAGTAAAGGTCGCTTGAGAAACCCAAGAGGTTAAAATTGCGGCCTGGGTGTCACCGCGTTGAAGAGTAACAACACAAAGGGAACCGATGATACGGCCCATCGCCAGTTCAGTTCGATCGCTCGTTGCTTCTGTCCCAAGACTTTGGATCGGATCGCGGGTTTTTTGGGTTTTGCGCAGAGTTTTGGCAAAGTCAGATCCGGCAGAGGTGCAATTTCTCAGCACTTCTTCAGTGGGCTTAAATTTACAGCGTAATGTCTCAAACCCAAGGGGATATCCTGCATTAAGGAGTTTTGATTCAAGAATGTCGATCGCTTCTCCGCCCCAACCGTAGGATCCAAAGACTCCAGCGAGTTTAGTTTTAGATGCGCTGGAGAGAATTAGACCGAGAGCGGTTTGGATTTGGGTTGGGGCATGTCCCGCTAGCGTTGGAGAGCCGATAATGAATCCGTCGCAGGCTTCGATCGCTTCCGTAATTTCTTCGGGGGGCGTGACTTCGCAGTCGATAGCGACGACTTGGATATCGTTGCCACTGAGTCCGGTGGCGATCGCGTTGGCCATTAGTCCGGTGTTGCCATAGGCAGAAGTGTAGAGCAGGACGGTAGTAAGGGTCTTTTGGGTTTGATCATTACACCAGTCGCGGTAGTCCATGATCAAACGGCTGACACTGTAACGAACCAGGGGACCATGGCCGGGGGCAAGGATTTTGAGGCTATAGCGGTTGAGTTTGTCTAGGACATCTTCGACTTGTTTGGATTGGCTGGCGTGGATATTGTCAAAGTAATAGCTGCGATCGTCTTGAAGTGTTTTCCAGTTCTCATCAAAAATCTCGTCACCACAAACATGAGAACCAAAGAGTTTGTCAGAAAAAAGAATTTTGGTTTGTGGATCGTAAACGCAGAGTCCGTCGGGATGGCGGGGTGTGGGTTGGGTGATAAATTTCAGCTCGTGGCCTTCACCAAGATCAAGTAAGTCGCCAGCGCGGACGGTGAGAATGGGGAGTTCTTGATCTGGGAATGCGGCTTTCAGAGTGTTGGCAGCGGGGCGGGAACAGACAATCTGAGCGCGGTAGGCTAGGGGAAGAAGGGCTTCTAGGGTATTGAGGCGGTTGGGATTGATGTGGTTGAGAATGATGTAGTCAATTTGTTGGTAATACTCGTGCTGTTGCAGATCTTCAATGAACACATCGGTAAATGATCCACCGGGCGGGTCTATTAAGGCGACTTCGCGTGCTTGGATTAAATAGCTATTGACTGTTGTGCCTTTGCCCTTTGCATATTCGGCTTCAAAGCGAAGTTGATCCCAAATCCGCGATCGGATGACGGTGGTGCCTTGGGCGATTTCGGCGACTTGAACATCACGGGGACGGGTTGTTGTTGGCATGAGTTTCCTTCCTGTAGGGCTGTTTGAGTCGCCGAGAATTGTGAGGGTTGGGAGCAATCGGTTTTGGGATAGATTCGATCCCCCTAAATCCCCTTTGGTAAGGGGGACTATGAGAAAAAGTAAAGACTATGGAAAAGAGGAACTTTAACAGATCTCTAGCTCATGTTCCCCCTTACTAAGGGGGCTAGGGGGATCGAATCCAGAACTAATAATGATTACCAACCTTACGATGATGGACGGCGGTGCGGCTGTCGGATTTGGCGAGACGACCGATCGAAACCGTCGCATACACCAACCAATGATCGCTACAGTCCATCCGGGTTTTGACTTCGCATTCCAGATACGCCAGGGCATCATTTAGAATAGGCGATCCGTTCTGAGCAGGTTGAATATCAATGCCTTTAAATCGATCGTTTCCCGGACCAAATCGCTTTAGAAAATGCTTCATCAAGGGCTGATAATTATTTTCTTCCAACACATTCAGTACAAAACTATCTCCCACTCGCATCAAAGATTCGATCGCCCGATCTTTTGCAACTGCGATCGTTAATCCTAAGGGCTTGAAGCTAGCTTGAGAAACCCAAGAGGCAAGCATAGCACTCCGATTGTCGCCTTTTTGTGCTGTGACAATATAGAGTCCGCCGCTGAGTCGTCCGAGCGCTTTATCTAAATCATGGTCCAGGGACTTCATTTGCTGAACGGCGCGATCGCGGGTCAACCATTGACCAATGTCAGTTCCCGATTCTTCACAGAGATTATAAACTGCGGTGCTGCTGCCATCGGTGAGCTTGATGGGCGGAAAACTCTCGTGGAGTCCAGCATCTTGGAACCGTGCCCTTAGGGTTGCAACAGGTTCATCATTGCCACCCCCGGATTCGCATAGGCCATAGGATTGCTTGCTGTTGGAGGCCGCGACAATAGTGCCGATGGCGATCGAAATTGTCTCGTTGCCCTGCGGTGGCATGATGATGATAATGCCGTTGGCTAGTTCGACCGCATGACGAATTTCGCTGAGTTCCGTCGTGGCCAGATCGAAGGATTCGACCAGAACATCGGTTTTCAGGATGCCGTTTGACAAATAGCCCGAAAGCTGGTCCGCATCCCCATATTCAGAGACGTAGAACACTGCGACGTTTTTAGCGGCTTTGGCTTTTTCGTTGCTCCACGTCTGATAGCGCCCCACTAATTCTTCAAGGTGATGCTGAATTAATGGACCGTGACCTGTAGCGATCGTCGTTACTCCCGGCAAATCCTTCATTCGTTTGATTGCACCCAAAACTGACTTCGCATTTGGCCCCATCAAGCAATCGTAGTAAATTTTGTAATCCGCAGAAATTAGATCTAGATCTTCATCGTAGGTATGATCGTCGCAGTAGTGCATCCCAAAGGCATCGCAGGTAAACAGGTGCTGTGTTGCGGCATCGTAGGTGAAAATCGTGTCTGGCCAATGGAGATTGGGGGCGGAGATAAACTCTAAAACATGCCCTTTGCCGAGGTCTAGTTTTTCGCCGCTTTTAACCATTTTTTTGTTGTAGGGCTGATGCACTAAGTCATCTAGAAATTGCAGTGCAACTTTGGCCCCGACGACGATGATATCCGGGTTGAGGGCGAGTAAGTCTTTGACAAGGCCGCTGTGGTCAGGCTCGGTGTGGCTAATAATCAGGTAGTCAATGCTTTTCGGGTCAATCAGTCCTGTGAGGGTGGTGAAGTATAAATCTTTAAATTTTGCGTGGGAGGTGTCAATCAGGGCCGTTTTTTCGCCGCGAATTAAGAATGAGTTGTAGGTGGTGCCATTTTGAATTGCGAACTCAATGTCGAACCGATCGCGATCCCAGTCCAACGATCGAATTGCGGTGGTATCGGTGGCAATAACTGAGTGCTGAAGGGTTAGACGCTGTTTTGGGGCAGTTTTCTTTGGAGCTGCGACGGATGACACCATGGGGCTGACCTCTCTAAACGGCTAATTGAATTTCGATCGGGTTGTATTTCTATGTATTTCTATTATGACCGTCTTGTTGCTTATGTTGCGATACGTAAACGTTGGAATATCTGAAGGAAATCATTGACTTGACTTATGGTTTGCGTTAATTGCATAGAGCCTAGACTATGGTTTGCTGAGTTCTAAAGTCATTGTACGCCTAAGAGTTTGTGGGTTTGGAGGCTGATCCGCCATTGGGGATTTTTGAGTACGTAATTAAAGATCAAAGCTTGACTGTCGGGTGCGTTCCATTCGGCTTGGAGGTAGCGAATGGCGGTCGGGTTGGTGAGTTTGGATTGGGCTTCGGCCCAGAGGAAATCGTCAACTCCTGAGATGATGATCTTAAGTTCGTGGGCACGATCGTAAATGTCTCCGATCGGTGGTTTGAATGGTTTGGGTGAGAGGGTAATCCAATCAAAGATTCCGCTGTAAGAATGGGAACCGGATGTTTCAAGATGAGTCCGTAAATTGACTGCTTTAAGCGCATTCGTTAGGTCGCTTAGATTATGAATCAATGGTTCGCCGCCTGTAATTACCACGAATTCCGGATTGACGGCTTTCGCTTGGTCGGTGAGTTGGGCTATTGAGATCTTTGGATGATTTTTGTCGCTCCAGGAGATTTTGGTATCGCACCAAGGACAGCCGACATCGCAAAGGGCTAGCCGAATGAAATAGGCGTTAGTGCCGCTCCATGCGCCTTCGCCTTGAACTGAGTGGAAGGTTTCGACGATCGGGAGGACTTGAGAATTGATAAGGGGCGAATCGAGAATGGGAGTTGGGGAATTCATTTGGAGTTGCTGGGTAGTCATCACCGTAGTGGTTAGCACTAGTAATTAGTAGTCATCACCATAGTAGGCCCAGGCGTTGGGAGATTCGGAGATGGCGATCGTGAGTGAAATGCTATCGGGGAGCATGGCTTTGGTTTTGTCGTAGATGTATTGGGCGATCATTTCTGCTGTGGTTTCGTATTCGAGTGGCATGACTTCATTTAGAATGCAGTGGTCTAGGCCGCCTTTGGTGACATCTTTTTTGGCCCATTTCAACGTGCGATAGTCGGCCACCATGACAGGGTTTGGGCAATATTGGGAACTGTGGAGCCGATCGCTTTTGGCTTCGATTCGGATGAGGTAGTTATGACCGTGCATTCTGCCACAAGGTCCGTCGTAGTTGTTGATGACGTGGGCAGCGGATATGCTGAATTCTGTTGAGATTTTCCAACCGGGCATGAGTCTGCTCTGAAATAGCATTTTCTATTATGACGCGATTGTTTCGGTTTCCATAGCGATCGCGAAAGATTTGGTTAGATTGCTGCGATCGTGGTACTTGATAAATGACTACCTGTAGTGTTGATAAAAGCACAGAGTTCAAATTTTAGGAGGTTTGGTTTGGAGGAATTGCGATCGCGACTGGCATTTTATTTTGATGATATTGAGACCCCCATTGGACGGCGTTTGACATTGTTTTTAACGGGTGCCGTGGTTGCATCTTCGGCGATTTTTGTGGCTGAAAGCTATGCCATTGGGAATGAAGTCAGTACGGTGCAGGTCCGATCGGTTTTGGAGATTTGCGATCGGGCAATTCTGTTTGTATTTACGGTGGAGTATTTGCTGCGGTTCTGGTGCACGGAGAATCGATTGCGGTATGTATTTAGTCTGTTTTCAATCATTGATTTGGTCGCAATTTTGCCATCGCTTTTGGGCTTTGGTCATGTAGGTTTTTTACGAATTTTACGTTGGTTTCGGATTCTGAAATTGGTGCGTTTTTTAGGTGGGCGAACCATTTTTGGATATGTAACGGGGGAAGATGCGGCAATTTTTGCCCGAATTATTTTTACATTGGTTTCCATTATTTTCGTATTTTCGGGGCTGATCTATGAAGTCGAGCATCCGATTAATCCTGGCTTTGGGACATTCTTAGATGCGATTTACTTTTGTGTCTCAACGGTCACGACCGCTGGCTTTGGGGATATTGTCCCTAAGTCACAATTGGGGCGAGGATTGACGGTGGTAGCGATTTTGACGGGCGTGGTGTTGATTCCTTGGCAATTGGGGGATCTAATTCGACAGTTGGTAAAAACGGAGGGGCAAGTGGCGCTAGTCTGTACTTCCTGCGGATGGTTGGCCCATGATGGGGATGCAAAATTTTGTAAGCGCTGCGGTGAGGAATTACC
>JAYUEU010000253.1:0-14594 GCA_043739065.1 Synechococcales cyanobacterium
TACGTTATTAAAACATTTTGGCAGTTTGACGGCGGGGACGAAGGAGTTGAAGCTGAGTAGTCTGCGTCGGCGATCGTTTTTTGAAGATGATTTAGAACCGAGTGCGTTGCGATCGCGCCAATATCAGGTGAAGGCATTAACCTTGTTCTCAGTGGCGATGGGTTGGGGAAATCTATTGCTGTTTTTTATCATTGGCATGATCTTATTTGCATTGCCGAAGTTTATCGTAGTGACTCCCGCAATCTTATCGGCCTATGCATTGACGATGATCTTTTTGATGATGCCATTTGGCAATTTATTCCAGCGTTTACCCATTATTTTGCGAGCGAATGTATCATTGGCAAAAGTGGATGAAATGGGATTGCAATTGGAGGCACAGGCGGAAAAACCTGGGGGATTTAGCACAATCGAATCACAGGCAAAAACGATCGTACTTTCTAATGTTGTCCATCAATATCGGGGCGATCGTGAAGATACTCCATTCACATTAACGATTCCGTATCTCGAAATTCCGGCAGGTCAATTACTCTTTATTGTGGGTGGGAATGGTAGCGGAAAATCTACATTAGCAAAAATTTTGATGGGGTTGTATCCGCCGGAGACCGGACGATTGGCGTGGGACAATCAAACAATTGCTGACGAAAATTTATCGGATTATCGTGAGCATTTTAGTGCAATATTTGCAGACTTTTATTTGTTCGATCGAGTTTTAGAAACAGAACAGACTAAGAAACAGGCGCAGATCTATTTAGAAAAACTCCAGATTGCTCACAAGGTTGAAATTCAAGATGGAATACTTTCGACAACGGCACTGTCAACGGGTCAACGTAAACGTTTGGCATTATTGAATGCGTATCTTGAAGATCGATTGGTATATGTTTTTGACGAATGGGCTTCGGATCAAGATCCGGTATTCCGCGATTTGTTTTATCACACCATTTTGCAAGAACTCAAACAACGGGGAAAAACGGTGATTGTAATTAGTCATGACGATCGCTATTTCAATGTGGGCGATCGACTGATAAAACTCGACTACGGTACTATTGAAAGCGATCGGCTGACTTGAATTGTTTGATTTTATTTAAATTGTTTAACGCGGCACTGTCACATGAGTGAGTAAACCTCTAATCACTTCATCTATGGATAGCCCATCTAGTTGTGCTTCTGGACGGAGCATGAGGCGATGGCGCAACAACGGGACGGCCACGGTTTTAATATCATCCGGGGTGATGAAGGTTCGCTCGTTTAACCATGCATAGGCTTTGCTGGCTTGCAACCATGACACCGCCGATCGAGGAGATGCACCGAGGGATAAGTCAGGATGTTGGCGAGATTTATGGACGATCGCAAGTAGATAGTCCATGACATTATCTTGAATGTCGATTTTGCGAATGGCTTTGCGCGCATCTAAAATATTGTTAATGCTGGCGATCGGTTTGAGTCGTGTTAAATCTAATCGTTTGGGGCTGAATCCTGCTTGACTATTCAGAAGCATTTGCTTTTCGGCAGATTTGTCTGGATATCCAACAATGAGTTTGAATAGGAACCGATCGAGTTGGGCTTCGGGGAGTGGATAGGTGCCTTCAAATTCTAGGGAGTTTTGAGTAGCAATAACCCAAAACAAATCCGAAAGTGGCAATGTTTCACCGTCTAAAGTGACTTGCTGTTCTTCCATGGCTTCGAGCAGTGCGGCCTGGGTTTTGGGTGGGGTCCGGTTGATTTCATCGGCTAGTAAGATTTCGGTAAAGACTGGGCCTTGTTTGAGTTTGAAGGATTGGGATTGTAAATCAAAAATATTTACGCCCAAAATATCAGACGGTAATACGTCGGGGGTGAGTTGAATGCGTTTGAAATCGGCTTGAATCAGTTTAGCCAGTACTCGTGCAACTAGAGTTTTGCCTGTGCCGGGAACGCCTTCGAGAATGACATGGCCGCCGGATAATAATGCTATGAGCAGTTGTTCAATTAAGGTCTCTTGGCCGACGACGACTTTGCTGAGTGTTGTGCGGAGATTGTTGAAGGTTTGGGTGAGTTCTGACATATTGAATTTAGAATTGTAAATTTAGAATTGTGAGCTAGAGAATTGTTTCAGAGATTATTGTGTGGGAGTTACTTTGGTCTTTGTACGGCGATTTTTTGGAGTTGGGTGAGCCATTTACTTAATTCTGCTTCACTGAGTTTCTGCTGTCGATCTAAGGCGTTGAAAATTTCTTCTAATTCTCCCGGCGATCGGCCTGTTTTTTGGCTCCAGACTTTAATGATGGTAGCAGGATCTTGGGGGACGGCGGTAAGCCCTAGGTTTCGTTGGAGTTTGGTGATTTCGGCTTTGCTGAGGGTTTCGGTGACAAAATCGGTGCTGTTTGCTTTTTGTAAGATTCCGGCCATGGCTTGAATGTAGGCGAGGCTGTTGTTGATGGGTAGTGGTTCGATGGTTTTGACTTGGCCAAAGCGCCAGTTTTTTCCATAAATTAAAATACTGATTCCAATTAGAAATTGGGTGAATAGGATGATGATAGGGGTCTGCGCTAGGAATTCAAATACGCTACCTTTGCCTTCTTCTTTTGCGGCCTCAATGTCGCGGTAGCCATGGAGATATTCATCAATCCAAATCCGATCGTTTTTGACTAGTGTACTAAGATAGTTAAAGTTTGCGAAATTTGATTGATAGGCGTTCGCGGCAATGAATTGAGGAATAATATAAATTAATTCGCCTTTTCCTAATGTTCTTTTCATGACTAATGCGCCATATTGGTCTTGGATTAAAGGCTCTTCTTGACGATCGAGTAAAGTGTCAGTATTTGCGGTAGTCTTGGTTTTGACAAATCGCCTTGTGGTGTCAATTTTAATGGGTCCGGCAATTGTATTGGGTTGGCTCGTAAAGCTGGCTTTTGTGGCTTGTGCTTTTTTACTAGTACTGCGATCTGCACCGATGATGATCCAGCGATTGCCTTTTTCAATCCAATTTGCGTTAATTGATTGTTTAGTAAACGTATCGCTGTCTATGGCGATTTGAATGAAGGTTGTATTTTTACTATTTGCATTGAAGAATTCATTATTGTTTGGTTTCCGCAGTCGATCGATCGTCGCGCCGTTTTTTTCCATGTATTCATACCAAGCGCCATAGCCTTCCGGTGTTTTGCTATAACTCGATCCGGTGCTTTGAGGGCTGCTGGGGGCGTTGATTAAGGTTAATAGAATGAGTGCGATCGCGGTGAGGGCAAGCGTCCACCATTGTCTGGGATTGAGGGTGTATTTAAGGCTTTGCATTACAGGGTCTCCTGCTCAATGTCTCGGTAGGCCCGATCGCAGTCTTCGTACTGTTTAACTAAGCTGTGGGAGTCAGTATTTGTATTGTAATAAATAGCCTCGTGGGCGTTTGCTAACGTTTGGTAAGCCCGATCGCTCTTCTGACTCTTTTTGCGTTGGTGGAGTTGTCTTCTATATTCGCCATTGGTCATGCTGTCGTCATTGGCGAGTAATTCACGATCTTTGAGTCTTGTGAGGGCTGCGAAGTAGAGTGCGCGGGTGGCTTTGGTATAGTCTCCGTTGGCTTTGGCACTCTTTGCTTGATCGAGCCATTGGCTTATTGTGGGTTCGGGTGTGACGATCGGTTTTTGGGAACGGGGAGCGATTTGTTGGGTGATTAGGCGGATGATGAGTGGGTAGAGTTTCCAGATGGTGAAACTGATTCCTGTGACTATGATTAGCCAGTATAGAGTTTCCCAAGTCTGCGGGGGGACTTCGGGTTTGGGGGTGTTGTTTGGCAGTTCGGGTAGATGCCAGCCGGAGGTGAGTTGTTCAAACCATTCTCCAATGCGTTGCTGCCCGAGTTTGAGTTCCCAGGAAAGATTTGTTTTTTCAAAGTCTTGGGCCATGACGATCGGGCGAATGAATGGTTGAGCTTATCTGATTTTACACCATGCCTAATTTAAAGTCCGTTCTGGGATTTGCTGATGGCTTGATCATTCAGAAAGATAATACTAATGGACTTATCGCCATCTTTCCAGGTCATGGTGTTGCTTTTGATCCCGATGCCGCCTAGACCAATTCCGCTGCTTTGTTGTTCGGTGGGTTCGCCCATGATTTCTTTGACCTGTTCAATTTTTAGCCCCGTAATACCTGTTTCAATTTTGTCGTAGTTGGCTTGATTGACTTTGCTTCCGATGCATCCAACGAGGCTGAGGCTAAGGCTGATGGCGGTGAGAAAGGCGATCGTGGTTTGACGAATGTGAGACATAGGGCAGATTCTCTCTAGGACATGTGGTGATAGCTACAAGTTTAAGGGGCAGGATTCCGAAATTATAAATTTGAATACTCGTGTTTTGCGGGCGGATGGGTTGCGATCGTTGAATCCATCGCCATAACAAAGGGGCTACGATCGGTTTATAATTGATTTTAATGATGTTCTGAGTGAATCTCTATGAGTATTCCTGCCGTAACTTCTCAGGCTTATGATGAAATTATTGACTTCTTCGCAGCGGGAACTACTCCCCAGACGTTGATTGATTTTAAACCTTCTGAGGTCGCTAGAGAGAGAGTTGCAGATCTCATTTTTAATGAAAAGAATCTGGGTTTGACAGCAGCGGAGAAAGCTGAACTTGATCACTACCTGTTACTTGAACACATGTTGCGATTAGCTAAAGCCCGCGCCCATCAGTATGTTGTAGTTTAAGTAATGGAACGTGTTTATTTAAATAAAAGTCTGCGACAATTGGTGATCGATCGTAGTGATCATTTGTGTGAGTATTGTTTGATTCATGATGATGATACAGTTCTAGGCTGTTCGATCGACCATATCATTAGCCTCAAACATGGTGGACCGAATACCGAAGATAATTTGGCTTATGCTTGTGTATTTTGTAATCGCTACAAGGGTAGTGATGTTGGTTCAATGATCTGGGAGACGCAGGATTTTGTAAGGTTTTATAATCCTCGTCGAGATCTGTGGTCCGAGCATTTTCAGCTTGCTGGAGTGACGATCGCTGCTTTGTCTCCGATTGGGGAAGTAACGGCTCGTATTTTGGGATTTAATGATTACGAACGGTTGCTGGAACGGCAGATTTTGATCGATCGGGGAAGATATCCACGGAGATTGCCTTAGGCGGCAACGCGATCGATCGCATTAGGATTGAGATCTAGATAAACAATGAGTAGTTCATTTGCAGGGACGATCGCCATGGCATATTCACAATCTTGGGCATCGGAGAATTCAATGAGATAGGTATTTGTCTCGGGATAAGTTTGAACGATCGTGCCGATTAAGCCGATCGCTCACTCCATCCCCCCCGATCTCAGATTGAACAAAACCGATCGCTGCTCAGGTAAAACGAATCTCCGACCGAGTAGGATGGATCTCCGATCGAGTTAGACTTATATCCAATCAAGTTCACCGATCGTCATGGCAAAAGATCTCTTCCACAACACCGTCAAAACGGCTCTCCAGAAAGATGATTGGCAAATTACGGACGACCCCTATGCCTTGCGCTATGGTACTTCTGACGTTTACATTGATCTCGCTGCTGAAGAAGCGATCGCTGCCGAGAAAGAAGGACTTACAATAGCAGTAGAAGTGAAAAGCTTCGTTGGAGGTTCAACCATTTCTGAATTTCATACCGCTCTTGGACAATTCCTCAACTATAAGGATTGCGATCGAAATCTCCGACGAACCCGATCGCATACTCTATCTCGCTATTCCCACGGACACTTATGAACTGTTTCTCAAGTTTGAACCTGCCAACCAAAACCGTCGTAGCGCGTTATGCAGTTCGATTAATCGTTTATAACCCAAGCAGTGAGATCATCGAACAATGGATAGAGTAGCTGAATATCGTCAAATGGTTCGCGAAGTGCTAAAAAACTTTGCTAAAAATGATCCAAAAGCACAACTCATCTTTGATGGTGAACACGATCGCTACTTGGTTATGCACAACGAATGGAAAAACGACCATCGCATCTACGGCTGCGCGATTCAAATCGATATTATCGAAGGTCAAATTTGGTTACAACAGAACAGCACCGAGATTTATATCGATCGTGAACTCATTCAACTTGGTGCTTTTCCTCAAGACATTATCTATGGATTTCGTGCGCCTACGGTTCGGCAACGGATCGCCGCCGCATTATCTGCAACAAGACAACCCGTAGAGCAACCCATCTGACGACCGCTTATTTCCTATCCTGAGTTTTATGCCGATCAAATAGAATGAATGGTCCAAAATTAGATGTAAATTCATTTATAAATTAGTCGCGATCGCATTCATTGGACAAGTTGGAATACATTTTATTGTATTCGTAATTTTGTCATAAGTAATTTACAGGTTGTTCCGAAAGAATAAAAAAATAGATAAACTTTGAGTCACTTTCAAAGACGGTGCATTGACTCGATAGATTGTATTTTATAGCCAGGGATAAATTTTAAATAACTCGATCGGAAAACGTCAACAGATGAAACATGACGAAATTTATATTCGGTTAGTCAAAATTGTATATGGGGGAACCAGAAATTTTTATTATTCCTGATGGGTGAATCTCTCCAAATTTGGGCATATTTAAGTTTAAGTCTCTCCCTTTGCTGTGGCGTGTTATTATATCGCACCTGTTTGTTTCGTTTAAGCCCCCGGTCTTCTTTATGAGCATTGTTCAAGATTCTGTCCTTACGGGTTATCGTGTCACTGAACGACTTCATATCGACGATCGGACGATCGTGTATCGAGGCTTACGTGAACAGGATCATCGGCCTGTTATTTTGAAATTGTTGCGTAGGGAGTACCCCACTCCTAGAGAATTAGCACAGTTTCGCAACCAATATGCCTTAGCCCGATCGCTCCATCTCCCTGGTGTGATTGAGACCTACGACCTAATCATAGATGACCAGCAGCACCGATATGTGCTTGTTATGGAAGACTTTGGGGCAATGACGCTCACTCAGGCTTTGCGACAATGGGGACTTGATCGCCTAGGTGAAACGGTAGAAACCTTACAAGATTTTCTGACGATCGCCCTACAAATCGTCGAAGCCCTAGATGGAATTCATCATCATAAAATCATCCATAAAGATCTTAAACCTTCTAATATTCTCATCCATCCTGATACCCAAGAGGTCAAAATTATTGACTTTAGTAGTGCCTCTGGTCTCTCCCGTGAAATTCAGGCTGTGGTCAATCTCGATGATCTCAAAGGTACATTGAAGTACATTTCACCAGAACAAACTGGGAGAATTAATCGATACCTTGATCATCGGACAGATTATTACTCATTGGGAATTACTTTTTTTGAATTGCTCACGGGATCGGTTCCTTTTAATGATGATAATCCTATTCACCTTCTTCATAGTCATCTTGCCCAGTCTCCGCCGTTGATTCATACCCTTAATCCTAGCGTCCCTCCGATCGTTTCTGAGATCATTGCTAAACTCCTGGAAAAAATGCCAGAAAATCGCTACCAGAGCATGATTGGGCTAAGTTATGATTTGCAAAATTGTTTAGCGCAATTGAATACTTCTGATCATATTCAACAGTTTCCCTTGGGACAGAGCGATCGGAGCGATCGGTTTATGGTTTCTGATACCCTTTACGGGCGTGAAGCCGATATTTCTAAGCTGCTAGAGATCTTTGAGAAGATTGCGATCGGTGGACGAAGTGAGCTTTTACTGGTTACAGGAGACTCAGGCTTAGGCAAAACAGCCCTCATTCACGAAATTCATAAACCCGTTGCTTTAACCTGCGGCTACTTTGTTGGAGGTAAGTTTGAACAGTTTCAACAAAATATTCCATTTTCTGGGATTGCTCAAGCTCTACAAGTGCTGATTATACAATTGCTGAGCGAAAGTTTAGTGCAGATTACTCAGTGGAAAAGGTTGATCCTAAATGCATTGGGCGACAGTGCCCAGGTCATTATTGATCTAATCCCTCAACTTGAAGGCATCCTCGGCCCTCAACCGCCTGTCCCCAGCCTCTCTGGTACCTCTACTCAAAATCGTTTTCATCTTTTATTTCAAAAATTTATTCAAGTCTTTGCAACGCCTGAATATCCTTTAGTACTATTTTTGGATGATTTGCAATGGGCCGATACCGCTTCGTTGAATCTCATTAGAGTGCTATTAAGTAATGAGCAAAGCCGATCGCTTTTAATAATTGCAACCTACCGCGATCGTGAAGTGACAATGGCCCATCCCTTGATGACCCTGCTGGCGAATTTACAGTTGGAATGTCCAAATATTCTGACTGAAATTCATCTCTTACCATTATCTTTTACTGATCTACAGTGCATGGTAAATGACACGCTTCATCTAGATTCTGTGGAAACGAATGCGTTGGCCGATCGGATTTATCAAGTCACTCAAGGTAATCCCTTTTTCAGCAGTCAATTGCTCAAGTCTTTCTATAGTGAGGGTTTGATTACGTTTGATTGGACTCTGGGGAAATGGACGATTGATTTTCCTGGCGTTCAAGCGCGATCGTTAACGCCAGATGTTGTGGAATTCATGGGTGCCCAGGTCTCGAAGTTGCCGACAGAGACTCAAGATATACTGAAATTGGCGGCCTATATCGGGAGTCAGTTTGATTTGGAAACCCTAGCGATCGCCTTGTCTACTGGTGAAACTAGTTCCTATGAACTTCTGATACAATCGCTACATCCTGCAATAGAAGAAGGATTAATTTTGGCAAATCCTGATGTTCTAGAAGGGACATTGGATTGTGCTAACAATAGCTATCGATTCTTGCACGATCGAGTTCAGCAGGCAGCCTATCAGATCATTCCACAATCACAACGTGCTGCGGTTCATTTCAATATTGGTCAGAAACTTTTAGCGCATATTTCTCCAGCTCGTTTGGACGATCGACTGTTTGAAGTGGTCGGTCAATTGAATTATGGAATTGGTCTCATTGATTTGATTGAGTCAATAGAGCTTAGTCATCAGTTGCTCTTGCTTAACCAGCGGGCGGGTGCTAAAGCTATGGATGCAACGGCTTACGAGAGTGCGATCCGATATTTGAGTCATGCTATTAGTCTGCTGTGCGACGACCCTTGGCAAAATCAATATGACTTGGCGCTGGATCTCCATAATGCTGCTACTACAGCGGCGGCTCTCAATGGTGCCTTTGAACAGATGGAAACGTGGAGTGCGACGGTCCTGCGAGAAGCCCAACGCCCGATCGATCGCGTCAGCGTTTATGAAGTCAAAATCCAATGCTATACCTCCCAAAATCGATTGGTTGAATCTATTGCGATCGCCCGTGAATCCCTAGCATTGTTCGGCGTATCTTTCCCAACGCCCCCGACCCCTCAGGATATTCAACAAGCATTGCAAGACACCGTAACATTATTAGGAGATGGTGCGATCGATGATCTAGCGAATCTTCCACCGATGACGAATCAAATGCAATTGTCCGTCATGCAACTGATATCAAGTGTCGTGCCTGCTGCTTTTCTGAGCGAACCCGCGCTCTTTCCACTTTTGATTTCTAGTCAGGTTCAGTCTTCAATACGGTATGGAAACTCTCCTCTATCTTCTTTTAACTATGCTAATTATGCTATCCTTCTCAATGCCTTTTTACAGGATACGAGCGCTGCGACCCAGTTTGGAAATCTAGGATTAGAACTAGCTGAAAAAGAACCATCAAAAGATATTAAATCTAGAGTTTTATTTGTATTTGCGGCATTCATTCTGCCCAGTCAATCTCATCTCCAAGAAACGTTGCCTATCTTACTTAGAAGCTCCCAATATGCATTAGAAGTGGGAAACTGGGAATATGTGGGATATTGCTCACTACATAGTTGTTTGAACTCCTATTTTATGGGTTATGAGTTAATCAGCTTAGAACAGGAAATACAAACATCATTCCAGACTCTAAGCAATCTGCATCAAACGACGTCTTCACAATATGTTCAGATTTCCTGGCAAATTGTTCTGAATTTGAAGGGACAATCTAAAACTCCTCATATCTTGATTGGTTCAGTCTACGATGAAGAGGCTAGCCTCCCATTATTTACTGAGGCTCATGACATTACCGGGCTGCATCTTTTCTATACGAATAAACTCATAATAAGCTATCTATTCGGAGAGTTTAGTCTTGCGCTAGATTGCAGATTTAGAGGTCGTAATTATTTGGCAGGGGGCGCAGGATTTGTGAGTAGTGTGGTGTTTAATTTTTATGACTCGCTCACGTTGCTAGCTGTTTATCGCGATCGTCTCCAGTCACAAGATCAATTACTTCAAGACGTTTCTGAAAATCAGCTCAGACTCAAACATTACGCTAATCATGCCCCTATGAATCATCTTCATAAGTTTTATCTTGTGGAAGCTGAGCGATATCGAGTTTTGGGCCAAAAAGGGGAAGCGATCGAACATTATGATTTGGCAATTTCTGGGGCAAAGACCTATGGATATCTTAATGAAGAAGCACTTGCCTACGAATTGGCGGCTAGGTTTTATCTAGAATGGGAAAAACCTAAAATTGCTCAGAGTTATCTGATTGATGCGTACTATCGGTATGAACGATGGGGAGCGATCGCTAAAATACAACATTTAGAAAGGCTCTATCCTCAGCTACTTAGGCCGATTTTGCATCAAGAAATCCTGAATAGCCGTGATGGAAGTTCTCTTAGTTATACTACAAGCTACACCACAAGTACTTCAAACTTTCACTCAAATTTAGATCTTGCAACCGTCATGGAAGCATCTCAGCTCCTATCCGGCGAAATTCAGATGGATAGCCTTCTAGAGTCTTTAATGGACGTGGTTATTACCAGTGCAGGCGCAGAAAAGGCAGTTTTAATCTTGGCCGAGGAAGAGCATTGGCAGGTGGTCGCAGAGACTACAACTCGTCATCAGACTGTTGTCCGATCGATACCGTTAATCGAATGTAATATCTTACCCAAGGTGATTGTTAATTATGTGATACATACGTCTGAAACATTAGTTCTAGAAGATGCGACCCAGGAAACGAGTTTTATCAATGATCCTTACATAGGTGCCTACAAACCAAGAAGTATTTTATGTGCGCCCATTCAGTATCAGGGAAAAATGATTGGAATCTTATATCTAGAGAACAATCTAATGACAGGTGCCTTTACCTCCGATCGCCTAAAAATTCTCAATATCATTACGACCCAAGCTGCAATTTCCATACAAAATGCACAACTCTACGATCGCTTAGAACAAAAAGTAGACGAGCGAACACTACAAATTCAACAGACCAATCAAAGTCTTATGGATACGTTATCTGAATTGAAACAGACCCAAACGCAACTCATTCAAACTGAGAAAATGTCCTCTCTTGGGCAAATGGTGGCGGGTTTTGCGCATGAAATTAATAATCCAGTTAATTTTATCCATGGTAATCTCAGCCATGCAGATCACTATTTTCAAGACGTATTAGGATTACTAAGTCGCTATCAGAAGCATTATCCTCAACCAATCCCAGAAATTATTAACTATCTTGAAGAAGTTGATATTGATTATGTTTTAGAAGACTTACCCAAACTCTTTGCTTCTATGCAAATTGGGACAGAACGAATTCGAGAAATTGTCTTGTCTCTGCGGAACTTCTCTCGTCTTGATGAATCAGTGAGCAAAACAGTCAATGTACATGAAGGGATAGAAAGTACATTGCTACTATTAAATCATCGATTAAAGTCAGGAATTAAAGTTGTAAGACAGTATCAAGAGCTTCCACTTATTCATTGCTATGCTGCACCACTCAATCAAGTCTTTATGAATTTGTTGAGTAATTCGATCGATGCACTCAATGACTATGGTACAAGTTCTGAATTTGGTACTGACTGGGTTCCAACGATCGCTATTGCCACAAAATTAATAGATTCATCAGTGATAATTCAGATTTCAGATAATGGCGCTGGGATCCCAGAAGAGACTAGAAAGAAAGTCTTTGATCCGTTCTTCACGACCAAACCTGTTGGTAGCGGTACCGGGTTAGGATTGTCGATTAGCTATCAGATTATTGTGGATAAACATAAAGGAAAAATCTCCTGTCAATCTCAACCTGGAAAGGGTACCGAGTTTACGATCGAACTTCCTATCTCCATGATTTGATCTCTCACTCTTTAAAAAAGACATCACTAATTTATATGAATTAAGTCAGTGATGTCTTTTACTGTCAATTTACGGTTAAATGTCACACATTCAGATTATCTACCAATCAAAATTGGCTCATTATTGATCGAAGGTGTATTTTCAGAAGGGTGCGCTAGAGCCGCTTCTCGTTCTGGCTTAACGATTTTCTCCATCAAATATTCGATCGTCTCAGACTGTACCCAGCCGTGGGATGAAATGATATCCCCCAAGCGCTGACCTGTGACTTGTTGCTCTTTTAGTGCGATGTTGAGTTTATCGTATGTCAGTAAATCTGCTTCGATAAGATATGTCCCTAGTGGTTTGACTTTACGAACTAGATAAGAGCGAAGTTCATAGTTATACATGAAGTTTCCATTGATAGTCTTAGGAACTTTGATGTGAGCGAGAAGATCACTCATCAAAGTTACGAACATATCAAAGGTCTTATTAATAATGCGTATTGCTTCTTGACGTTCCTCAGGAGTTATTTGAAGACTATTTAAGAACTTTTGGGAATCTTCTGTATATATTGTGTGGCTGGAGTCCACGATCGTATGCATATCCCCAAAGTAGCGACAGTCACGGCCATCAATGATTTTTAGCTCATGGGCAATAGCTTGGGTTGCTTCTAAGAAAATATCAGCGGTGGACTCGATCGATTCGATCAAAATAACTCGATGTAGAGCAGTTGCTGATTCGGCTTCTTGAAACATCCAACGAACAACGTCACGCTGAATACGTGTTTCGTCACTCCAAAGAAAGCGGAGTGATTCAGTGAACTTAATGGATTCATCGTAACCTAACTTTTTCAAGTCTTCCAAGAACCATATCCAATGATCTTCATCTTCATAGGTATGTTGATTAACTAATTCTTGAATCGGATCAGTTGTCGGTTCAACACGAAGAACATGGCGATTCAATTCACTAAAGCTCATTACAAAAAAGGCAAAGCAGGGTGCAAAAGCCATGCGATCGTTAGGATTATTTTTGGTATCCCGAAGATATTCAAAAAAAGGAGCTTTGGCAAAAGTTGCCTGTTTCTCTTTAATCAAGACAAGAAGTTCTTCCACGGATGCACAACCTTTCAAAGTAATAATTTAATGCCTGAAGTGTTGTCAAAGAGATTCATTAACTCACAATAGGTTCATGAATTCTTTACAATTGAGAGAATCTCAGAAAAAGTTCTGATTGTCATCAGTAGTTTTTCTGATGACAATCAGATTTTGATGCTTTTAAAAGGTGAAATTGCAAAAATTCTCACCAAAATATGATATTTAGTCGGTGAATCTAAAAATATTTGTATTTACAGATGGATGCAAAACATTTTTCTCTATTAATTAAACATCCCGAGATTAAATATAAATTATTTCTAGAAATTAGTCTGCGATCGCATTCACTGGATAAATCGGGATACATTGTTCATAGATTATGCAACCCGATCGTACTTATCTCGATGTTGTCTCAGCTAGAAGTTACGATCGGTCTTGAAACTCATTTCAATTAAGCTTTATAAAAATTGGATTTAGAATGTATGAAATTCTAAATCCAATACTGTTTTAGAATGTATTCGTAGTACTCATAATTTTATAATAAGTCACAGGTTGTTCCGAAAGAACAGATGAATCTTTAGTTACTTTCAAGGACGTTGTATTGACTCGATAGGTTGTGTTTTCATAGCCAGCGACAAAATTTCCTTCTCCTTGCTCTGTGGCATTAGGAAAATTTCTACCCTCTGAAGGTGTGGACATTGCAACCTCTCGATAAAACAACTTTTTATCCTGTCCCTTACAAATCGAAATCTGAATCGACTTCGTTTCAAAATAAGCCACCGGGGTTGCTTTTGGACAACTGACTTCACCCTTAGCAGTCGCGTTTGGTTTGGTTCTAGTGTAGGATTCAGGTGTTTTAGCAGTGGTTGCAGTTGGTGTTTTTGCGATTGTTTTTTCGGTTGATGTTGCAGTTGGGGTTTGGGCGGCTTGAGGTGCAGTGCTAGTTGCAGGCTTTTCCATCATCGGTGCCGGACTCGTGGCTGAATCGGGGGCCGTACTATTGCAGCCATGGGCGAGCAACGCAACAGAAGTCAGCAGCGTCAAATTGCTAATAATTCGATAAGCAAACGTCAATGGATTAAGCATGACAAGATGTATATAGGTTAGCGAGAATTATACTCGGCCTGTATAAAGTTAATAACAATTCCACATATATATTTCTGATTAGAAACTAGTCGCGATCGCATTCACAGGACAAGTCGGAATACATTGCTCACAGACCACGCAACGCGATCGGGTAAAGGTCAACATCGCCGTTTGTGGGTCTAAAGTGAGCGCTTCCGTCGGACAGACTCCCGTGCAAAGACCGCAGTGGACACAGACATCTTCATCAATAGAAATCTCACGGCTAGCAAAGGAAACATTAATATCTTGGGTTCGCATCCAGTCGATCGCTGCATCAAGCGCATCAATGTCTCCCGCTAGTTCAACCACCAGCTTACCAACTTGGTTGGGGGCAACTTGAGCAC
>JAYUEU010000254.1:0-14895 GCA_043739065.1 Synechococcales cyanobacterium
GATAACTGGTTAGTCCATCACATTCATAAACCAATAATTCTTCACGACGACGCACGACGCTTTTCTCGCCCACGATCGCCTGAAACTGGTCTGCGATCGCCATCCAGTCATGAGTCGAGGTTTTGGGTGGAGCTTGGGTAATCATAGTACGGGTCAAGGTGATGGCTAGCTGTAGTATAAGATGTCATCCCATAGTTCGATCGATCATAATATCTAAATTACTACAATGCTTCAGATACTGATGTGACGACAAGGGCGCAACCGATGAAAATTGTACTGCGGAGGAACCAAGGAAAGGATGTTGTGAGTAAGAGCATCGCATTATCAGAAGCGCCAAACACACCCAGAAGGACGCACGTCACGAGAATTGCTACAAATACGCTACAGAAACCCTTGATGAGATAGAAGCAGATTTGGGTTAGCTTTGGAAATTTAGGTTTTTGCATCACTAAGTCCTGTAGTCAGAATTGGGATCGTCTTCGTACAATTACTTATGACCTAGACACACCCAAACGTGACATCTATGGAATAAGAATTTATGAGTAGTAGTTCATTTTTACTATTAAAAAGAATATCTTACTGTCTCATGTCAAAGATGTTCTAGACATGCCATATAAAAACATGCGGACGAGGGATTTCTTACTCGATATCCGTAACTGATTTGTAATAGATCAGTGTGAGGTGAGTTTCTTGGCATTGATTTGTCTCATGACACTACGAAGGAATGTATGAAGATAATTATTCAATTCAGGTACGATCATTGAAAATTCGATCATTATACGCCAATGAAATATAAAAGATTACAACCACCGAATACTTCTCTTTCAGGGAGTTTTAAATGTCTTTATCACAAGAACAATCACCCATAGTCGATGAAAAAGAAACTATTGAAGCTCTTTGTACTCAGATCACCCCCTATCGACAGCAACTTAATCATTCTATTTATATCATGCTGTCAGACCAAGAAGAATCCGGCTTCCCTCCGATTCTGGGGACAATTAGGCGCCATCTTAGACAGTATAAATTACAAGATCGCTTCTCTCCTTACGAGGTTTTCAGTGAAGCCTGCGATCGGGCATTTAAGAAGTTTGAAAAAGGCGAAGAAATTCCTAATATACCGCCTTGGTTTAGAACAACATGTTTCAATATCATTCGAGAATGGAGTCGCGAAACGATACGTACCGATGGTGTAAATTGCTCCTATCCTAGAGATGATCAGAATAGTGAAAGAGAACAAGAGATTGGGATCTATAATCCTAATCAAATGACTAATTTAGATTTTCTGGCAATGTATGAAATTTATGCGCACCTTTCAGAATTAGATCGAAAAGTTCTTTGTCTCAGCGTTTCAGGGATGAGCTGGGAAGAAGTGGCTGATCGTCTTATTGAATCTGGAGAACAGTCGGGCGATCGAAGTCATGTTGCTCAAGCCCTTGCTCAACGAGCATCTCGTTCCAGAAAACGCCTACGTAGTTTGTACTTTGATTCCTGAAAATAGTCGATTGAACATACTTGACGATATACAGTGAAAATCATGACCGTTCATTTTCTCAATTCCATGGTTCATTCATTCAAAGAAGAAGAAACAATAACAGTGAACAAACAAATCTCGACATCATATAATCTGGAAGTATTATCAGACTATCTACGTTTGTCAATACTTTCGGAATTGTCAGAAATAGAAGAAAAACAGCTCTTAGAAGTATATGAACTATCAGAACAAGATAATGAAATCTATCTGATGACAACAATTATTGATAATTGGATTCTTGAAAATTATGAACATCTAACCGAAGAGAATAAGCAGGAAATAAAGAATCAGGAGGTCAGAATTCGTGAACTACTTTATACTTTAGAGAATTCGCAGGAACCTGCCCAATCTGCACGGGAAATTTTGGACTTAAAACCATCCAATAGCCCCCAACCCGGTGGAAGTTATTGTGGACAAGCTTTTCATGGGAAAGATTTCTATGGGAAAGATTTGAGCCGGGTTGATATGACGGGGGCAGATCTCAGTAATAGCAATTTGAGAAATGTGAATTTTCGCGGAGCCAATTTAGCTGGTGTGAATTTTCATAGTGCAGACTTAAGAGGTGCTATTCTACGTCGTGCTGATTTGGCTGATGCTGATTTACGACATTCAAAGCTAGATGGTGCTGATTTGGGGGGAGCTAAGGTCTCACGCGCAAATTTTCAAGAGGCATCTTTAAAAGGTGCGATCGCTCGTGGCGTGAATTTTAGTGATGTGAATTTATCATGGGCTAATTTACAGAACGTGAGCTTCCGAGGTTCTAAACTAGAAGGAGCAAATCTATCTCATGCAGACCTAAGAAAAGCTGAATTAGTTCGTGTCAATTTGACTAATGCAAACTTGAACTATACCGATTTGCGTGACAGTAAAATCAAAAATGCTATTGCAGAGCGTGCTTCTTTTATTGAAGCTAATCTTGATGGTGCAATAATAACTTGTACAAAGTTAATACGTGCTAATTTAAGTCGAGCTTCCTTAGTAGATTCTCAGTTGTCAAGAGCTAATTTGTCTAATACGGACTTAAGCTATACGGATTTGCGAGGTGCCAATTTAGAAAATGCCTTCTTAGAAGGAGCAAATTTTCAGTGTGCGAATTTAGAAAATACTTATCTCAAAGAAGCTAAATTGAGTCGTGCAAATCTCAAAGGAGCTAATCTTAGAAAAGCGCATTTAACGGGTGCCAATCTTCATGGTGCTGATTTAAGTTGTGCGGATCTAACAGGTGCTGAAATGCATGGTGTCTTTCTGAGCGGGGCCATCATGCGAAAAGCGATTCTTGTCGAGGCTAAGATGAGCCGATCGCAGTTACGAAATACAGATCTAACCGAAGCTAATCTTCAGGGAGCCGAACTTTTTGGAACATTCCTGCGGTTTGCAACTTTGTATCAAGCAAATTTCCAAGATGCAATTCTTGAGCGATCTGAATTTAGTGGAGCGGACTTAAGAAAAGCCAATCTCATGAGTGCCAATCTCAAAGGTGCAAATCTGACAGGTGCTGATTTGACGAATGCGAATTTAGAGTCAGCTATTTTGACTGGAGCAAATCTATCTTCTGCCAATTTTGAACGAGCTAATTTCAATAATAGTCATATGTCCGGTGCAAGTCTACATGCTTCAAATTTCCGAGGTGCTACCTTTGAAAATGCTCGCTTAAGACGAACTCTCTTTAGCGATGCAAATTTGATGGATACCAATTTTCAACATGCAGAAATGACGCGAGCTTGTCTAACAGGCGCCGATATGCAGGATGCTAATTTCCAGTGGGCGAATATGTCTGGAGCTACTTTGCTGGCTGTTAGCTGCCAACGAACCAATTTCAGCTTTGGGAATCTCAGTCGTGCCTATCTTAGCTATGCCCACTTTAAGGAGACTATTTTTTCTGATGCGAACCTTGTTTCTGCGGACTTAACTCATACGCAGTTTATTAATTGTCAAATTAATGGTTTAAAACTAGGAAGAAATCAAGGACTCGCCCATAGTATGAGAGAAGAACTTAGAAAACAAGGTGCTATTTTTATAGATGTCCCTGAAAAGATGAAAAAAGAAGCCCAAAAAATTGAGAAATATCGCTGTTTGGAAGAAGCCAGAAGTGATCTTCAAGAGCGAGTTCAAGATTTAGAAGATAGCTACGATCGGACCTCTGAAGCATTCAAACGATTGATTCGATATATTAGTCGTACTGAAGCTAAATCCGTTGATGGGCAATGTCTTGATTCCCCTGATCTCAAGAAAATAAACCAGGAACATAGCAATATCTTTCAGAATCAGAATGACCGACTGCAAAAATTGAAAAGCTATCTAGATGATCTGGACGAAGAAACATTTGATTCGACAGAATACCTTAATCGACTCCGAGGAATTCATAATGAAATTAGGGCGCTCAGTGATTATCGTAACCAATATACCCAACTTTGGACTGATTCTTACAAAAAACCGATTTACAATGAATGTAATCTAACTTCAGGAGAGATTCCAATGATTCAAAAGCAACTTGAAAGTAGTCGAAAGACCTAATCATTCGATCAGGTCTGAGGCATTTCAGTAGACGATCGGAGAATTAGTCCGATCGTCTACCCATTCCTTATTCGTCAACCTTGCCGTTTTCTTCATACAACACATCTAATCGTTCAAATGAATTATTACTGTTTAATTTAGCTTAAAAATACCGATCGGCGGTCAGATTCGATGTACAAATTAGCAATATTTTTACCATCATTCAGCAAAAGTTCAATTTACTCATATCCCAAAAGCTGAGATAGGATGAGATTTACCGAAAGAAACTGGCCACTTTGGACTACCTTAAGCACCCTTCGTCCAAAACTCGATCGTACCTTTAATTCTTTTAAACCGAACTAATCAAAACAATCCCTCAAGAGATGGAACTTTTCTTAATGCGCTAACGACAAAGAAGGAAACCAAGTAATTCAATTCCTTTGAGGCTCCAATCCATGAAAACTATTTTTTCTAGACTCAGCATCGTCGGTCTATCTACCCTTTGCGCTATTGCGGCATCCAGTGCAATGCTAGCTACTTCTGCATCTGCTGCACCCGTCAAGGGAATGGATAGAGGCTACGTCGGTGGCGGTCTTTCAGGTAGCGTCACTAATGGCGGCACAGGCAGCGACGGTTTGAATTTCGGCGGTAACGTCCAAGGTCGTTTGGCGATTCCAAATACTCCGGTTTCAGTTCGCGGTACTGTCTTATTCAATGGCAACAACAGCGCTGTAGTCCCCGTTGTGACCTATGACATGCCTGTTGCTCGGGGAACCAATGTCTATGCAGGTGTTGGTGGTGCATTTGTCCAAAATCAAGGTGTTAATTCTCCTATCGGCACCCGCGACTCGGTTGTGTTGAATGCTGGTGTAGAAACTCAAGTAGCGAAAGGCATCGTTGCCTATACCGATGCAAAGCTAGGGATTAATGCATATCAAGGTAGCTCTGCTTCTGCCTTGGGTCTCAGCGGTGGGGTGGGTATTCAGTACTAAGTCTTCGGTACTAAATTCAATCAGTTCAATGCCCGATCGTTAAGTTTGCGCCCGCCTAAAGATCCCATCAGGTCTGGAGTGGGCGCTTTCTAATTTTCCCATCGTCCTTTAAACTACATAATTGAATTAGCAATCCAAACCGCAGAGCTTAATTGGGATAGAGGACGAAATGGCAGAGACGCTTTTATTCAATGCACTCCGTGAAGCGATCGACGAGGAAATGGCTCGGGATCAGACGGTCTATGTTCTGGGTGAGGATATAGGTCAGTATGGCGGATCCTACAAAGTGACGAAAGATCTGTACGAAAAGTATGGTGAATTTCGATTGTTGGATACTCCGATCGCGGAAAACAGCTTTACGGGAATGGCCGTCGGTTCAGCCATGACGGGGTTGCGTCCGATTATTGAAGGGATGAACATGGGCTTTTTGCTCCTGGCCTTCAACCAAATTGCCAACAACGCTGGGATGTTACGTTATACATCTGGCGGTAACTACAAAATCCCCATGGTAATTCGCGGTCCGGGTGGCGTGGGTCGTCAGCTTGGGGCCGAGCATTCCCAACGGCTGGAGACTTATTTCCAAGCGGTTCCTGGACTAAAAATCGTGGCTTGTTCGACTCCACGCAATGCGAAAGGATTACTTAAAGCGGCGATTCGCGATAATAATCCGGTGCTATTTTTTGAGCATGTACTGCTGTATAACCTGAAGGAAGATTTGCCGGAAGAGGATTACGTTTGTGCGTTAGATAAGGCTGAAATTGTCCGCTCGGGTAAGGATGTGACGATTTTGACCTATTCACGGATGCGCTATCACGTTCAGCAGGCGGTGAAGGATATTGAAGCTTTGGGCTTTGATCCTGAAGTGATTGATTTAATTTCGCTGAAACCGTTGGACTTTGAGACTATTGGCGCTTCGATTAAGAAAACTCATCGCGTTTTAATTGTTGAAGAGGGGATGAAGACTGGTGGGATCGGGGCTGAGTTGATTGCTTCGATTAACGATCGGTTCTTTGATGAACTCGATGGCCCTGTAATTCGGTTATCATCGCAGGATATTCCAACGCCTTACAATGGCACATTGGAAAATCTGACGATCGTTCAACCGCCGCAGATTGTGGAAGCGGTACAGAAGCTAATGAATCGCTAGAGACCCGAAGCTAAGTCCTCCTCTTATTAATTGATTAAGGGGAGGGAATGTGAAAGATATAATCCCATGCCAGCGACTTTAGAGCGAGTTGATGAGTCGATTTTCGATGGTACAACTTGGAGATCGCTACCTCTATGAGCATTTATTCAGGACTCGTTTTACTGGTCTGTCTTGTTAGCTTTTTGCTGTGCATTTGGATTGTGATTCCAGCACCTATTTTTTCGTTATTGCCGCTCAGCGTAGGAACTCCTGAAATTAGTCCTTGGCTGGTAGTGATCAATGCCATCATCGCGATCGCCCTTACTCTAGCCATATCTCAAAATCAGTCTGGATGGGCATTCCGCGTTGCATTGAGCTTAAGTATAGCGGCGTTGATTTTGAGTGCGCTGCCCCTAGCCCAGTATCCCCAAGCCCGAAAAAATGCCGATCAAGTGATGGCAACAATTCTTGGCAACGATGCGCTCAATGCTCCCAAGGTCAACCGATCGAAGATCCGATTGCAGCCCTTCATTTTGGCAGATGTCTTTCGAGGGATTACGTCTTCCCCTTTGAGAGAAGCGTTAGACATCCCGTTTGCGAATTATCCCAATGGGGTGACGCTTACGATGAATGTTTATCGACCGGCTGAGGTGGGAAACTATCCCGCGATCGTCATGATTTATGGTGGAGCATGGCAGCGGGGCGATGCGTATCAAAATGCGATGTTCAGCCGATATATGGCAAATCAAGGCTATGTCGTTTGGACTATTTCCTATCGTCATGCACCGACGTATCACTTTCCAGCCCAGATTGAGGATGTCCGATCGGCGTTGGAATTTATCCAGCAGCACGCCGTTGAGTATGAAACAGATCTCAAGCGAGTCGGAATCATGGGCCGATCGGCAGGCGCACAATTGGCATCATTAGCGGCTTATAACGCAAGTCCGATCGCATTTCGTGCCGTGGTGAATTATTACGGACCCGTTAATTTAACAGCGGGCTATTACGATGTACCTAATCCTGATCCAATTGGATCGCGATCGGTGTTGACGGCATTTTTGGGCGGAACTCCTGACGAGAAAGGTGCAGAGTATTTTTCAGCTTCGCCGTTGAATTCAGTGCGGGATAATTTACCACCGTCATTATTGATTTATGGAGGACGTGATCATATTGTCATGTCAAAGTTTGGGAAGGGTCTTGCACAGGCGTTAGAGGCTCAACAAAATAAAGTTGTTTTTATCGAGATTCCTTGGGCAGATCATGCGTTTGATGCAGTATTTCAAGGCGTAAGTAATCAGTTTGCGTTGTATTACACAGAGCGATTTTTGACGTGGGCATTGCGATAGATAAAACTACTATTGGGTGTCATACTTAAACCATATTGTGCAAAAAGTGTTGGAGTATTCATCTAAATCAGGATGATATTCAGAATGTTTATGTGTATTAATTCAGAATGTTTCTGTGTATTAAATAGTTAGAAATTTAATCGGAGAAATGATGCATGTTGAATCCAATTGACTCTATTGCAGATGTTTTGAAAGCTGGGGCGCAAGCATTTGACAGTTTAGGCTCAGTAACTAGTATTGTTATTAGAGAGGCGAGCCGTGGATATGCTCAAAAGGATGGAGAAACTGATGAAGCATACAGAATGCGCTTAGAATTTCTTGAAAAAAAGGCAAACATTCGACAAGAAAATAAGAATAGAAGACAAGAAAATAAGAGCAAACGGCAAGAAAATAAAACTCAAGAAAAACTGGCTCGCAAAGAGTTGAAAGTTTTAAAGCATCAAGAAAAGAAAGGAATTAAAAGTCTCGCAAAGCAAGACAAAATACAATGAAATAACGATCGCTAATTAGGAATTAGTGCGATCGAGATTATCTGCGGTGGGTAATTGTGATCGCGGGTGATTGCGATCGTTAGCCCAAAACTGAAGTGATCGCAATTCAGCAGCAGCCGTTCTGATTTCTTAGCATATCGGAATCTGTATGACAAATTCAGCGCCTTGCCCCGGAGTTGAGTGACAATCGATCTTACCATGGTGTTTTTCAGTGACAATTTGATAGCTGATCGCCAGTCCTAGGCCAGTCCCTTTGCCAATGGGTTTGGTTGTGAAAAAGGGGTCGAAAAGTTTCGTTTGGACTTCTTCACCAATGCCGCTACCATTATCGGCGATCGCGATATTCACCCAGTTGGCATGACTCATAAACGTGTGAATAGTAATCGTGGGATTCGTCAATTGGGGTGTGTTTTGCGTACTCTCTTCTAGAGCATCAATGGCATTGCTGAGCAGATTCATGAATACTTGGTTGAGTTGGCTGGGGTAACATGCCACCAGGGGCAGTTCCTCATAGTTTTTGATAATGTGCAGGGTGGGATGGTCTGGTTTGGCTTTGAGGCGATGTTGCAAAATCCGCAAAGTGCTCTCGATGCCTTCGTGTAGATCGACCGCTTTGAGGTCTGATTCGTCTAGGCGGGAGAAGTTCCGCAGAGAAAGGACAAGTTGACGGATGCGATCGCTGCCCAATTTCATAGAACTGAGAAGTTTGGGTAAGTCCTCTTGTAGATACTCAAGATCGTTTTCTTCCATCCAAGCTTGAATCTTCGGATGAGCTTGGGGATGGCATTCCCGGTATAGCTCAATTAAGGTCATCAAATCGTCGATGTGTTCTTTGGCCGGTGCCAGATTGCCGTTAATGAAATTGACGGGATTATTGATTTCGTGGGCGAGACCCGCCACCAATTGACCGAGGGCCGACATTTTTTCGCTCTGCACTAGATGTAACTGAGACTGCTTCAGATCGGCTAACGTTTGGGCAAGTTCAGTAGTGCGTTGCTCCAGATTCTTTTGGGCATAGCTCAGTTGCAAATGGACTCGAATGCGTGCCAGTGCCTCATCATGCTGGATCGGTTTGGTAATGTAATCAACGGCACCCAAACTTAAGCCTTTCACCTTATCAACTGAGTCGGACAGCGCCGTCATGAAAATGACCGGAATGTCGCAGGTAGCGGGGTCGGCTTTGAGCTGCCGACAGGTTTCAAAGCCATCAATTCCCGGCATCATCACATCTAGCAAAATAATATCAGGATGGTACGACTGGAGCCGTTGCAGGGCAGCATCTCCGCTTTTGGCGATTGCCACCCGGTAGCCCATCTCACTCAAGACATCAAACAAAACCTGAATATTCGTAGGATTATCATCCACTACGAGAATAGTCCCAAGCAGGGCAGTAGTTTCCACGGGCATAAGTCAACTCCTAAATTCGATGAATGAGTGAGTGGGTGAACATCTTTAGGTCAGAAAGCCCCTAGACATGCGGTGCCAACAAATTGATCAACGCTTCGTCATCAAACATCTGGCTCAGTTCCAACAGCTTGTTGGCAAAGGGGGAATACTGGTCATCAAGTTGCTTGAGGCGACTCGCTTCCCGTTGAATATCTGCCATGAAGCCATCCTGAGCTGCCTGGTAAAGGGCAACCAATTCCGATACGGGAGGCACCACCCAATCCAACGGATTATCCACAACTGATGCAACGACCATTTCTTCTGATATTTCGTAAACCCACTGCAACTCCAAGTGACGTTGCAACTCACTCAGCAGTCCAGTGAACTCGATCGGTTTTGGAAAAAAGCTATTGCACCCAGCGTCCATGGCTTCTTGCAGATCCACCTGCGACAGGGTGGCGGGTGACGCAATAATCGGGGTGTGGGCAAAATCGGGCAATTGGCGCAGACGGCGGGTCATTTCTAACCCAGTCATCTGAGACATCATCACATCGGTGATAATCAAATCTGGACGTATCTGGAGAGCGACATCCAGTCCGGTCTGTCCATCATCCGCCTCTGTCAGCTTGAAGCCCAAGGGAACGAGCATTCCCATCACAACCGCGCGATTTTCCCGACGATCGTCGATCACCAAAATCTTACGCCGTTCACCCTGATAACCAATTACCTTTTGATGAGCCGTCGAAGCTTGAGACAACCAATCGGCAGCGGCAGCTAAATCGACTTCAAACCAGAAGGTGCTGCCTTTGCCCAGAGTACTGTCAACCTGAATTTTACTGCCCATCTTCTCGATAATTTGTTGACTGATGGCTAGCCCTAAGCCCGTGCCTTCGGTGTTGCGCTCCCGTTTGCCTGCCTGTTCAAAGGGTAAGAAAATTGTCGCGAGTTTTTCGGCGGGAATACCAATACCTGTGTCATTCACTTGAAAGCGCAGTCGCTGAGTGCCATTGACTTCGAGGGGGCAATCAATCGGTTTCACGCGGAAGGTGACAGTCCCGAAATCCGTAAATTTGACGGCATTGCTGAGCAAATTTAACACCACTTGTCGCAGACGTTTATCATCGGCATGAACGGCGGTGGGCAAGTTGGCAGCAGGCTGATAGTGGAAGGCAACACCCTTTTGCACTGCTCTGACCCGGCAAATATCGACGGTGGTGGTGAGGAAGTTGGCCAAATGGAAATCCTGGGGATAGAGATCCATTTTTTGAACTTCCAGTTTGGACAGATCCAGAATGTCGTTGATCAGGGTGAGCAAGTGAGTACCACACTGGTGAATCACACCCAAGCCTTTCTGTTGCTTGTCGGTGGTGGCGGGATCGCGTTGGAGGATTTGGGCATACCCTAGGATGCCATTCAGAGGCGTTCGCAGTTCGTGGTTCATGTTGGCGAGAAATTCGCTCTTGGTGCGGTTGGCCACTTCAGCCGCTTCCTTAGCCTGTTGCAGATCTGCCGTGCGTACATGTACCCGTTCTTCGAGTTCTACATTACTTTTTTCTAAAGCTGCTTTGGCCTCTTGCAAAACTACTTCTATTTGTTTGCGCTGGGTAACCTGTTGTTCGAGTTTCTGATAGGCGTCAACTCTTGTACCAACAGCATCTTGAATCGTCTGAGCCAGAAACTGGATTTCGTTATTGGGTAATCTGCTCGGCATAACGAAATGGTCAATGCGCTGACTATCGGTGACGGCTTTCTCCAATCGCTGAAGTGGTTGCAGGATCAATCGCTGAATCAGTATCAGCAGCAGCGCCAGAATGACGAACATGCCAATGATCAGGGTAAGGGTAGACGTCGAGAATGTTTGCCATGCTTGTTGTTGCAGTTCTTCCACATCGAGAATGGCGATCGTCATGCCTCGACGGTCAGACTGACCAAACAAGGTGCTGCTAAAAGGCAAAATTTCGACCAAGACGGGCTGACCATCGACAGTGGTGCGGAGGCTCGTATCTGTTCCGGTTTGAGCCGCTTGCATCAGCACCTGTGACAATTCTGGATGAATCAAGGCATAGGGCGGATTTTTTAATTCTTCTCCGCTCCGGGCTAGAGTTTTTCCATCTGGAGCGACGATCGCCACTTCCATCACACTGGGTAAGGTCGCGTAATTCTGGACAATCCGGTTAATAATGCTGGTATTCCCCAGTTCAATAAGCCCTTCCGTAGAAAATCCAACTCCTAGGGTAATCGATTGGGCTCTTTGTTGTAACTCCTGTTCCAGTTTGGATTGAATCAGAAAGTGGTTGACTCCCAATGTAGCTAAGCCGACTGTGGCCAAGGAAATACCAAATCCGGTCAACAGTTGACGGGATAAGCAGCGTTTGGAAGAAGTTGCTTTGCGATTCATGACTTCCATCCCTCCATGGCCTTGTTGACCAATGTTCCATCCATTTTTACGTCTTGCCGAATTGTTCGACCGTGACGTGGATCTTCCTTGAGCAGTTGGATAATTTGGTTCTTTGCCTGACTAAGCCGACCCTCTGCCTGAAACATCCGTTGATTCAAAGCCATATCCCCTTTTTTCAGCCCTGCATAATCACTGGCAAAAGACTCACCTGTTTGGCCTAGTTTTTTGCCAACGGTGGCAAATACTTCAGTTGGCTTGGTTTCAACCGCATGCATCACATCAAACCAGGCCAAAATAAACTGTGTTAGTTCGGCTTCTTTCGCGGCCATCGTTTTGTCACTGGACATTAAAGTATCAATCACCAGGCTATCCACTTCCTTTGTGGTGTAAATCACATTGCCGTGGATGGTTTTAGCTGTTTCTCCGAGCATTGGCTGCCACAGAATGGCGGCGTCAATCGCTCCCGAAGCAATTTTTTCGGCGGACACCTCATTGGAGTAATCCATAATCTCCACCTCAGCCGGTTTGATGTGATGGGCTTTCAATGCTTCCAAGAGAATTAAATGATTCACGGTTCCTAACTTGGCACCGACTCGTTTACCGCGCAGATCTTCAACGGATTTGATTGCTGATTTAGCGACTATCCCATCGGCTCCCGACGAAATATTGGTCGTCATCAAAGCAACCGGACTCCCATTACTCGCATCAACCTGCATCACATCCCAGAACGAAGCAAACGCCG
The DNA here is from genome assembly GCA_043739065.1 of Synechococcales cyanobacterium. Taxonomy (GTDB): domain Bacteria; phylum Cyanobacteriota; class Cyanobacteriia; order Leptolyngbyales; family Leptolyngbyaceae; genus JAAFJU01. The sequence goes on from JAYUEU010000254.1 coordinate 12,506, forward strand.
CATCTAATCGGTTGTTCATTACTGCTCGACTGGAATCTTGCTGGTTATCAAATCGCAATAGTTCGACCTTGAGTCCGCGTTGTTTGAAAATCTCTGAGGCTTGGGCATAGAGGGCGATATCAAATCCCGCCCAAGTGGTAATGCCTACCTGCAAAGGCTTCAGTGATTGATTTTCTCCAATGCTACAGGCATTCAAGCCAAATGATAGGAATAGGGCGATCGCAAACAAACTCAGAAAGGTTGATTTAACGCCTAATCTTAGCTTTTGACTGATCCAGAGTTGAACGATTTTCGCACCATTCTTGAGGGATAGATATCCCACTAGCCCTGCTGTGCCAAAGATTTGTACCACAAAAGAAATACTTAGGATAAGTGGTACTGTAGGGACTTTGCGAGATCGCTGGGCTGGGCTTGGGGATGAGAATGGGGAATGTTTCATAAACACGCCGGGTTGGGTAAGTGCCGGGTTGGATAAGTGGTAATGTAGGGCCCTTGCCGATTCGCTACTAACGGTACCAACACTCGCGAGAATGATGATCACACTTGCACCGAACTTTATTCTCCAAGAATTCCCCAAAATCTAGCTTTATATCAACTGCTACTTATTTGTAACAACTGCTACTTATCAATAGGAGCGCTTCTCTACGAGACGACTAATCGGAATGCGCTTCTGTATCGTTATTGGTTGCCAGCATGATTCATCAATACGTTGCCCGTCAGTCTTCATCCCAGTCCTAGTTATTTAAATCGATCGCCCACCCCTGCAATTGCACTATCATTCTGGTCAGAAAAGTATTGTCTTAACCAAAAATCCTGGAAGTAAGGTATTGAACCGAATCCTTCTTAAGCATATCCAATGAATCAACTCCTTCAACTGAAACCCAAAAACGCCTATAAATTCGCCATTCGAGTCATTGTCCCGATCGTAGGACTATGGTTCGCAATAGATTTATCATCTCGTTTGGGAGCGGAACTGCTTTGGTTTCAGGAAGTTGGATATCTCAAAATGTATCTGCTCAGGCTCACGACTCAAGGGGTGTTGTTTTTTGCCATTTTTGCCCTTAGTTTTGGTTATCTATTCAGTAACTTAAATCTAGCCCAACGCCTCAAATACGATCGATCGTCTGATGATCGATCCTTAGGACACCCCTCTCAAGGGGCCATCAAACTCCGGTGGCTATTGCCATTGACTGTAGGGCTTAGTGGTCTCGCAGGTATTTTATTGGTGTACTACGGGCAGACCCTGTTCAGTCAGTGGAATCCTGATCCTAATCAGCCTACGGGTTCTGCAGCCATGCCTACTTTGCTCAGAGCCGTGAGCTTCTGGCGTTTAGTGGTGCAAAATCTTTCTCAAAAATGGAGTGCGATCGCGCTGTTTGGATTAACGATCGTACTATTGCGATTTACTAAATTTGGATTGATGGCGGTATCTTTGCTCTTGAGTGGGACGATCGCATTAACCTTAGCGCGTCATTGGGACAAGGTCTTGCAATCGCTAAATCCTAGATCTTTTGAGCAAGTAGAACCCGTCTTTAATCGAGATATTGGCTTTTATATTTTTTCACTTCCGGTCTGGGAACTCCTAGAATTTTGGTGGATGGGATTGTTGTTATACGGATGGATCGCCGTAGCCTTGACCTATCTACTCTCTGGAAACAGTATCAGCGAAGGATGGTTTAGGGGATTTTCCTCACCGCAGCGGCGCCATCTGTATGGGTTAGGTAGTGCCCTTTTGCTCGTAATTAGCCTGAGTTATTGGCTTAGACGCTACGAATTACTCTATTCCTCTAGGGGCGTTTCCTACGGAGCTAGTTTCACCGATATTCTCATCCAGTTGCCAGTTTACGTGGGACTCAGTGCCCTCAGCTTGGCGATCGCAGGGCTATTATTTTGGCAAGCGACCCGTCATGATGCCATACCTTTGACGGATAAAAGAGTGCGCTATGGTCTCGGGCTTTACCTCGGATCAGCTACTGTTTTAAGTCTGATTTTGCCCATGCTTGTCCAATCCTTCATTGTTCAGCCCAATGAATTAGCTCGGGAAAAGCCCTATCTTCAGCGCACCATTGCCTTCACGCGACAAGCTTTCGGCCTTGAAAAGATTGAAGCACAGACCTTTAACCCGACTGGAGAAATTACTGCCGCTGATCTCAAAGCCAATGAACTTGCCATAAGCAACATTCGTCTTTGGGATAAGCAGCCTCTTCTGGAAGCTAATCGTCAACTTCAGCAAATTCGCCTCTACTATCGTTTTCCTGATGCTGATATCGATCGTTATCCATTAGAAGTGGAATCGCCTACGAAACCTACACAGATAGAACAAGTCACCCAAAAAACAGTAGCGGTTAAACCCGATCGTAAGATTTCCCCTCAAACCGAGAGTCAACAAG
>JAYUEU010000255.1:0-9483 GCA_043739065.1 Synechococcales cyanobacterium
CTGAATGAAGAAGATTGGGATGGGTTGGTTTCTATTGCTAAATCGCAAATTAAAGAAGGCGCGCATATTCTTGATGTCAACGTAGATTATGTCGGGCGCAATGGCGAGAGTGATATGAAAGAACTTGCGTCGCGGTTGGTGACGAGTTCCACATTGCCTTTGATGTTAGATTCGACGGAATGGGAAAAAATGGAAGCCGGACTCAAAGTCGTCGGTGGAAAATGTATTCTCAATTCGACTAATTATGAAGATGGCGACGATCGCTTTTTTAAAGTGCTTGAACTCGCGAAAGAGTATGGTGCGGGGGTTGTGATTGGGACGATCGATGAAGAAGGCATGGCACGAACGGCGGACAAGAAATTCCAAATTGCACAACGGGCATACCGGGCAGCACTTGAGTTTGGTATTCCCGCCCATGAATTGTTCTTTGATACGTTAGCATTACCAATTTCGACCGGGATTGAGGAAGATCGCGAGAATGCAAAAGCAACAATCGATTCTATTCGGATAATCCGTGAAGCACTTCCCGGCGTTCATTTTATGTTAGGCGTGTCCAATGTTTCGTTTGGTTTGAATCAAGCCACACGAATTACATTGAACTCGATGTTCTTACATGAAGCGACTCAAGCGGGAATGGATGGCGCGATCGTCTCTGCTGCAAAAATTCTCCCCTTAGCCAAAATCTCTGAAGAACATCAAAAGGTTTGTTTGGATTTAATTTACGATCGGCGTGAATTCAATAATGAAGGCATTTGTACTTACGATCCATTGACGGAATTGACGAAACTCTTTGAAGGCGTGAGTGCAAAAGATGCGCGATCGAATGCGACATTGGCAGATTTACCGATCGATGAACGGTTAAAACAACACATCATTGATGGAGAACGGATTGGATTAGAAGATGCTTTGAAGATTGCATTAGACGCTGGACATGAACCGCTTTCAATTATTAATACTTTCTTGCTTGATGGGATGAAAGTCGTCGGTGTTTTGTTTGGTTCTGGGCAAATGCAGCTTCCTTTTGTACTACAATCGGCGGAAACTATGAAATCGGCTGTTGCTTTCTTGGAGCCGCTGATGGAGAAGGAAGAAGGGCAGGATGATTCTGGTAAGGGCAAGTTCTTAATTGCAACAGTGAAGGGCGATGTTCACGATATTGGCAAAAATTTAGTTGATATTATCTTGACTAACAATGGTTATAAGGTGATTAATCTAGGAATTAAACAATCGGTTGATGCGATCGTTGATGCCTACGAAACTCATAAGCCAGATTGTATTGCGATGAGTGGCTTATTGGTGAAGTCTACGGCATTCATGAAGGAGAATTTGAAGGTGTTTAACGATCGTGGCATTAGTGTCCCGGTAATTCTCGGCGGTGCGGCCTTGACTCCAAAGTTTGTGTATGGCGATTGTCAAGATGTTTACAATGGTCAAGTGATTTACGGTAAGGATGCATTTGCCGATTTAATCTTTATGGATCGGTTCATGCCTGCGAAAAAGTCTGAACAATGGAAAGATTCAGATGGATTCATTGGTGAATTAGAATCATTCAATCAGAAAGGGCGAAAGGCGATCGAAGAAGCGGAACTTGAACTCAATGGTCCACCCAAAGAAACTAAATCTGATGAACCTGCGGTGATTGATTTGGTCCGATCGGAAGCGGTAGATATCGATATTCAGCGACCAACTCCGCCATTCTGGGGAAGTAAGATTTTGACATCGGAATCATTGCCGATCGAAGAGCTATTTTGGCATATGGATCTACAAGCTTTGATTGCGGGTCAATGGCAATTCCGTAAACCCCAAAATCAAACCCGTGAAGAGTATGATGCATTCCTCTCGGAGAAAGTTCATCCCGTTTTGGCTCGTTGGAAAGAGGCGATCCGATCGGAGAAATGGCTAGAACCAACTTTGGTCTATGGCTATTATCCTTGTGCAGCGGAGGGCAATTCTGTTCATGTTTATGATCCATCGGTAATTGAACAAGGTCTGACTCCAAAAACCGCGACACCATTCGTTACTTGGACATTCCCACGCCAAAAATCAATGCGTCGTCTTTGTATTGCGGACTTCATTCGTCCGATCGAAGAAGATACGTTTGATGTATTGCCAATGCAGGCGGTGACAGCGGGCCATATTGCCACTGAGAAGGCTCAGGAACTGTTTGCGGGGGATAACTATACTGAGTATCTCTATTTCAATGGAATGGCGGTTCAAATTGCAGAGGCGATCGCAGAATGGGGTCATGCGAAAATTCGTCGTGAATTGGGGTATGGCGATCTGGAACCAGATAATATCCGCGATATGCTTGCCCAACGCTATCAAGGGTCTCGCTATAGTTTTGGCTATCCGGCTTGTCCGTTGGTTTCTGAGCAATTCAAACAATTGGAGATTATGGGGACCGATCGGATTGGGTTGACGATGGATGAAAGTGAGCAACTCTATCCTGAACAATCTACGACAGCGTTTGTGATTTACCATCCTGCGGCGAAGTACTTTAGCGCTTAGTAACTAGTTTGTATGATGTCTATCCCTAGAGCATAACGCAAAGCTATGGTCTAGGGATATTGTTTATCTTGTGTCTAATGTATTACCTATAATGTTTCCTAGATGTGATGGTAGGTCGATCTCTTTTGGGAGATCACAAGATTGCGTTGGGAGGCCGCTCAACTGCTCTATATCTCTGATTTTTCTGATTAGTAACTGAATTAAAGTAGCTGGCTTATCTAACTGGAATATATCATTCTTATCAAAAACAATGATTGACTTTCCTGTTCTTGCATGAAATAAGACTTGGCGTAATCTTGCATCACCTATTTTCTTTTGTCTTGTAGTAGCTTCGTGGTCTGGAAACCCTGTAGCGCCGTTTAGCGTAAAGAAAAGCCCTAAACCAGCACAATTGAAAAGATTAATTTCCATCAAGCTACATAACCGGGCAAATATCTGATCAGAAACTTTCTCTTTAGTACATTTCGCTTCAATAACAATGTCTCTTTGAACTCCTTGCATATACAATAATTTTGTAAAATAAGGCCATTCTAAACCATCTCCGCTTACTAAAAGATCGTATTGAGGTCCAGCAGAACGGAAACTTTTGATGCTAGTTACTCCTTGTAACCCATTGAATGTTAAGACTGCAATTTGTTCTAACAAATTCCCCGCATCCGCTAACTCATTCTTATTAGGAGATGTTAGCCCAGAATAATGCCGTAGCTTGTCTAAATAAGAGCCGATGTTAGGATCAGGAGTATATAGATATGCCGCAAATAAATTGATAGTATCTGGATCATCTAGGGTAATCTCATCAAGGGCCTTTAAAAGAGTAATAATCATTTCTGCTTTGTTCTGATGAATGCTCATAGGAAGTCAAGTAAACTCAATTGGCTCTTTTGGCAAGGCAAGTAGATCGAACGTCATTTCATCATAGCTATTCAATATTGCTCCACACTCTGGACAGGTCCAAGGTAATGGAGGGAACCCTATTCCGAATGGTATTGAAGTCACAGGAGGATCAGAACATAAATGGTAAATTAGGAGACGACTTTCACATAATTTTAATGAAGTTAGTAGAACTAAAATTGCATGAGCTTGAGGTAGAGTTAAACCAAGGCTTGTGGCTAGCTCATGCGGCATAAATTTTGCATTGGCAGATCGAAATTTCGTGCTCAACTTCTTTTTTTGTAAAGCATTTAAAAAGTCTAAATAATTATCAGTAGCAAGTTGGGTCATGTGCTTACGCCCAGTTCTTGAAGGATAAATTCTAAAGCTCCAACACTTCCCCCACATTCCTTGTAGCATTTTAAGTGTCTTAAGGAGTCTTGATTTTTCGAGTTAGAATGCAGTCCGAAATAGCAATGAACACGGAAAATTGTCTCCTCAGACAAACTGTAATCCTCATCTTGCTTTTCTGATGAATTATCAGGGGCTATGCCATTTATTTTTTTCAGACTAAACTCGTATGATTTAGGTCCCCATTCTCTGATAAGTGTATGTAGAATAGCAGTCTCAACCACCCCTAGCTTGTCAACATCATAAGGAAAGGGATACTGAAGTGCTTCCAAAACAGATTCAGCTAGTGTGTGTGATAAACCTTTCAGCCCTCTCCCTTCCACATCAACTTCGTTGTCTGCGGAACTGTGTGCATTCAATGCTATTCCAGACGATTCTGCACGAACCCGCTTATGGCTCCATTTGTGGTTCGGATCATTGAGGAATTTATCCCAAAGTGTATGTAGGAGTAAAATATGAAGATCTGGTTCTTTCCAGTTACCGCCCAGCAGAGTTTGTAATTCATCGAATAGGCTTGGAATATGTGACCAGAAAGGGTATTGGCTTCGGGTATTGGCATTACTATTCATAGTAGTTGAAAAACCTTCCCAGCTCAGTGCAACGTAGTTAGTCGTAACTTCAGCTATCACATGCCAACGAATATGTTTAATGTCATACTTTTTTTGATTTTCTTCATTCGAGATAGAAGAATCATTTGGAATATAATATGGAATTTTATCAGCATAAATATACCACTTTTTCTGAGCTTCAGTATCTTGAACAGGACCATACCATCCCGTCTCTCCAAATGACTCTAACAGATCATCTACCTTCATGAGAGAAGGAGTTTTAGAATGATTACCAAGTTTAAGCGATAGCCAGGTCCTGCGCTTTTTAACAAATCTCAAAAGAACTGCTTCTGCATTTAACTGTTTATCTTCTATCGCACCAGCGATATCAATCGCATAACCTTCCTTGTTCTTGAGTTCACTTCTTTTTAGAATATTAAATCCTTTTAAAAGCTCAACTGTAAATTCTGGACTTGTGAGAAACTTTTCACGAAAAGCGTAGCCAGGAGGATAACCTAGGTCAAGAAAAGCATCCGGTCTTTTTGTATTGGAAGTCATCTGTTAGTTACAACATATTGTTATTGTTAGGATACCTGATCCATAACATCTAATAGCAGTAGATTGTAGCCACAGTATTTCGGGTGAGACTACGATCTGTTTCTTTGTTGAATAAGAATTGAAGTTCGATCGCCCTTCTATTCCACCAATTGCAAGACTAAAGAGAATTGAATACTCAGCGGGAAAGGACGATCGGTTATTCTAATGGTTTACTGTTATGGATCATATTCTCGATAGCACTTTGCTTACAATACTGTGGATACACTGGAAGCCGCGCTTCTAAATTCCATCCCGTTGGATTCAAAATCTGACGCAATTTTTCTGCCGTTGGATGAGGATAATCAGGATTCACTTCATCGATCGGACTAATCCCACCTAAATCTCTTGCACCTGCCTCCAGACAGTCCAGCAATACACGCGGTAATGCAATTAGGTTGGGTGGAACTTGAATGGCGATCGAACTCGGTAAAATGCGTCGAGCTAAGGTCACAACATCGGGTAATTGATGTAAATCAAATCCCGTTTTATTCAATACTTCTTGACCACCAGGACTATAGGGCTGAAGAATACATTCTTGCACATGACCATACTCTGAATGAATATCCGCAATAACCTCCAAACTTTCAATCCAATCTAATGAATTCTCTCCTAACCCTAAAAGAATGCCCGTAGTAAATGGAATATTCAATTGTCCTGCTTGTCGCAACTGGTTCAATCGATAATAGGGTTCTTTACTTGGTGAATGACGGTGAACAGTTTCCAGTAAGCTCGGCGTAAATTGCTCTAACATTAATCCCATTGAAACATTGACCGCTTTCAATTGTTCCATTTCATCAAATGATAACGGTCCGACATTTGTATGGGGCAAAAAGCCTAAAGATAATGCGAGTTTGCACAATTCAATAATATGATTCAACCAATCCGATCGCATTGCGCTGTTTGGATGAACTTCACCACTCAAAATCAAAATCTCACAAACTTCAGGCGGTAACGATCGCAAGGTTTGTTCCGCCTCGACCAAACTCATCCAACCCGATGTCCCGATGTCATGACGAAAGTTGCAATAGGTACAACGATTGAAGCATTCATAGGTGGGAACGAGAGTATAGGCGGGACTATAGGTGATAATTCGGTTAGAGTTAGTCAAAAAATGTCTAAATAATTTGCTAAAAATTCGACAAAAAGCTTACTTGTAAGTGTATTTGATTAGTCGCTCAATTAACCGATCGCGTGTTTTACGAGACAACGTATTGATTGCAGCCCGATCGGCATCCATCGGGTTCACCGCAAGAATATCTTGGCTGGGATAGGTCGCTAAATCCATGGTGTCATTTGCGCCGAGATAATCTGCGATCGTCAGCTTCCAGTCTAATCGCAACGCCACTGGACGACCTTTAACGTAGGCATGATATCGAATCATCCGACTAATTAAAGTATTGTTAGAATCGACTTTATTGATTCTCCGATTAAAATATTGATTCTCTAGAGGAACCTCTGGAAGTTCAACATAAATTTTTTGAGCAATTTCACCTGTCCGAACCACTTGAGCCGTGGCGGTTGTTGCGCTTATTGTTGCACTTATTACAGTGAAGACTAAAACGATCGCTAGAGTGAGAAAACGAAAATAGCGACGATACATGGCAGTAAAAAATAAAAAATAAGACTTTCCATCCCATCCGGCCTCCCCCTTATTAAGGGGGATTGAGGGGGATCGACCGATCGCTATTCGCCAATAATTTCAGGCTGGGTCATTTCATCAGACATCTCAATAATGGCACGCATAACGGGTTTGACCATAGGGTCATCAATGCCATCAAACTCTTCAAACCGACGACGCTTTGCGCGGTTGGCAACTTGAACAGTGATGCGATACCGGTTGGAAGCCGCATTGATCAGTTCATCGGCACGACGCATGAGCATCTCGCTGTCCATCGTAGATCGACGGGTCATCGAACCGGGAGACTTGGAAGCAGATTTACGGAGAGTCATAAGCAAAAAATGATTAGCTTTAAGGATTACGTTGCTGTTGTAAGCATCACTCCTCTATTATCGCAGACAGTCTCCAGAACCGACCAATTTCTCAAAATATCGATTTCTAAAATTGCCGATTTACCCCCCATGCAACATCTCCACCCACCATTTCTACCGACGTTAAATGCTCAGTCACCGCTTTTACGATCGATTCACCCCAAGCAAGCGACCACCCGGTGGATCGTTTTGGGCGATAGTTTGGTCTATGGCTTTGGGGATGATGTGGGCGGCGGCTGGGTTGAGCGGTTGCGCCGTGGCTGGATGACACCGGAAAGATCGCAGCAGGTAATTTACAACTTAGGGGTGCGCGGGGATGGAGTTCGGCAAATCGAACAACGTCTGGAAACTGAATTTACGGTGCGCGGAGAATTGAGAAATCGCCATCCCGATCGCCTGATTTTGTCAGTTGGTACAAATGATTCAGCAAGGCTTGGCAAACGATCGGGTCGAAATATGCTGGAGTTCGAGCAATTCCAACTCCAAATCAAAACCGTACTCGATCGGGCCAAACGTCTCTGTCCGGTGTGGTTTGTGGGCATGGTGCCGATCGATGAACAAAAAATGCCGTTCCTAGATTGCCTCTATTACAATCACGAGGATCAATTCCGTTACAAAGAAGCGACCCGTCTCGCTTGCAACGATCGAAGCATTCCCTATTTGGATCTATTTGATCTGTGGATGGCTAGGGGAGAAATTTGGCGACGACCCTGTTTTACCAGTGATGGGCTGCATCCAAATAGTTTGGGGTATGTGGCGATCGGACAGGACGTGGCGGATTGGGATGAGTTGCGGGAATTAAAGCTTTAAAAAATTACGAGCAATTAAGTTATTCAAGCGGGCCAGAATTGTGTGAGGATAAATACATAACATTACGGATTGTTAAGCAGCATTCCTGTGATGGTCTTAAATTTTGGGTTTAGGAGTGGGATATGGCGGTTTTAGTATTGGGCACGGGCAATCCAGGTAAGTTGCGGGAAATGCAGCAGTATTTTGATGCGAGTTCAAACTGGACATTGGAGCTAAAACCGCCAGAAATTGACGTTGATGAGACGGGGACGACGTTTTTAGAGAATGCTTGTTTGAAGGCATCGGAGACTGCGATCGCGACGGGAAAGTGGGCGATCGCGGATGATTCGGGTTTGGCGGTTGATGCCTTAGATGGTGCACCGGGAATTTTTAGTGCCCGTTATGGCGTGGATGATGCCGATCGGATTTCGCGACTGCTGCGGGAATTGGGTGATTCAACGAATCGATCGGCGCAGTTTGTTTGTGCGATCGCGGTGGCAAATCCTGCGGGTGAAATTGTGATTCAGGAGGTGGGAATTTGTCCGGGGGAGATTTTGGGTGAAATTCAGGGCGATAGCGGGTTTGGCTATGATCCAGTGTTCTTTGTACCTGAAGCGGGAATGACCTATGCCCAGATGCCGGATGATGTGAAGCGCCGCCTAAGTCATCGAGGTCGTGCCTTTGAAGTGGTGATGCCACAATTGGAGAAATTTGGGAATTTGAACTAATCAACTTAATCAGGTTTAGCCCATTTGCAGATTTAAAGTTTAATTCCGGTTCCCCCTTCACAAGGGGGCTAGGGGGATCGGGTTTCCATCATTCACAAATAGGTGATAAACGGCTCAGGGACCACTCGCAGCATTCCCGATCGCAACTCTGAAATCTTTACCCATTTAGCAATTCTCTTCCGATCGCCCTCCACAAAAATCATTTCATTAGGCTCATAAAGACTCGGATCGGAAAACTCGCATTCATAGACAAACACGACTTCATGACCGGGATTTCCATAGCATTCAAAAATATTTTCCAAACACCCTAGATACTTTGGATTGATAATTTCAGTACTTAACTCCTCCTGAAACTCTCGAACCAATGCAACCCAGCTAGATTCACCAAACTCTACCCCTCCGCCCAAGGCCCGATAAAACGGGGTTTCTTTGGTTGAATCAAATCCTTCCGCCATCAACACCTGATCACCCCGACGAATCAATGCGATCGCAATGGTCCGAATATAAGGCGGCGGAAACACACCGGAATACTCATTTACTAAATTATTAGCCATCACAGTTACCCATTCCACTCATCATACCCATCCACCATCGCCTCCGATCGTGCGCCCTCGGGAATCGGCCAATCCTCATTCTCGCCGCCAATAATCACCTGATCCAGCACCGTAAAATCCTTACTCAACTGACGCAATGCATTCACCAACATATCTAATGCGATCGCATCACTCGTGCCCAAATCAAACCAAGCCCGCGCCCACAGCCCTTCGTATTCAAACTCTCCCATATTATGCATCAGCGCCATCATCGACTCGTCCGACTGATCATCATCGTAGGTCATATAGCTGACCTCCAATCCCGCATCCTGAATTTGCAGGCTTTCGGCATTGAACGCGCCTAGTTTCCCTAAATAGAACCAAGAATTGAAGACTTCTTCAAGATACTGCCGTTCTAGTTCAGATGGCATCATGGGAAACTGAACCCAAATCCAAACATTAAATGAATCAAACTCGCGGAAAGAAACTTGCATGGATTCGATCGACAAT
>JAYUEU010000256.1:0-4200 GCA_043739065.1 Synechococcales cyanobacterium
CTGGGCGATATTCCCCTTTCAAAGTTTCCAGTCCCGCCACAACTTGCCAATGGAATTCAGTTTGCAGAATTAGATGTAGTGTTTTCTGACGCTGAACAACAACGGTTGCGATCGATTAGTGGAACCATTCCCAGCAACGACAATTTCAAAGAAGTGAAATGTCCGACTAATCGTTGTCCTCATATCGAAATCCATGATGTAATGACGAGTCAATATTCTGGCTTTGCCTGGATGACTGGAAATCAGGAAGCGACCGATGGATATGGCCCACTCTGCCTACCGTTTGGCTGTAAAGGTTCAGTGGGCAATCATCCCTTTGGAAAAGCATTCCGAGTCGTTCTGAGCCAGCCGAATGAAGCAAAAGGAGAAATTCAAGTTGGCTTAAAATTTCGTGCTTGTCAGAATATTTTATTTGTCGGTAAAACCTGTACGCCTTACTTTTTCCCGCCCACACCCGGAGGCTTACGGATCGGTGTTCTAAAAGAGAAACAAATCATTCCCTTTCTACCACCAGGTTCTGAGGTTTCCGGCCAGGACTATACCCCACCCGAATTAGCCTATATAAATGACAGTGGAAGTTCATCTGAAGATAGTTGTGGGAGTGTTCCGCTTGATCTAAAAAACCTAGATTCAATCTCAAAAGCAGTGATTGCTTCGACCCCATCTGAAGAACGCGCCAGAGCTGCGCAATATGTTCCCTACATCATTAATGCTTGTACAAAAGCAGGAATGACCGATTCAGCACAAGTGGCCTATGCCCTCGCAACGGCAGAACACGAGACGGACCACTTCAGAACAATGGAGGAATATGATAAACGACCCTACGATTCCTGTGGTGTGGGAGAAGGAATGATTCAAGTGACCTGGTGTGGCGCAAAGGAGAAAGTATTTAGAAAGCTTGGCATATCTGCCTATGGTGGAAGGAGCGACAAACGATTACAGAATTTTGATGTGGCTTCTCAAACCCTCTGCCGTGGTCTCAAAGAAGGGTGGTTTGGTCAACAACGTCCTTTGGCAGAATGCTTTCAAGGTGGTCGTGCCAACTATACCTGCGCTCGTGAACAAGTGAATGATCATGATGTCGTAGAAAATGTTGCGGACTATGCGAGGAATTTTCAGAAAGCGCTTGAAAATACCCGTCAATCTGCATCTACTACTACTGCTTCTCCAACAACTAGTAGTCCAACACCTGTCGCATTTAGCTGTGGTGGTGGCGCACCTGCATCAGGGAGTGCAAATGAACGAATTGTCCAGAAAGCAAAGGAGTTAAAAGGTAAAATCAATTAATGTGGCAATGTAGCAACCGATTATGGAAAACAAGGTTGTGCGTATGCGGTGGACACTGTTCTAAAAGCAGCCGGAGTCCCGATGTTTGGGGGTTCTAGCCAAGCCTTGAGTATTGATAGTGCAATCAATTCTTGTTCTAATGGAAGTAGAGGAACCTTAGTCAGTGCTTCTCAAGCTCAAGCTGGGGATATTCTAATTCTAGATAATGGGTCTACCCGTGGCCATATCGGAATTTGTACGAGTTCAGGTTGCAGCACAACATTATCCAATTCAAGCAGTCAATGTAATTTCGTCTGGTCCTCAGATGCCTGCTTTAGTCAATCTTACGGCTGTACTTCAGAATTTAAGCGTTATATCTGCCGAGTTAAATCCAATTAGTTCACTTCAAAATTCACTTCAAAGAGGTCAACCCTATGAAACGTCGTTATGTCATTGCACTCGCATTATTTATCTCGTCTGGATTACTGTCCACCGCGATCGCCCAAGAAGCTCCTCGGATCAAAGCATTCCAGCCCCAGACTAAGGCGGAAAGAGCGATCGTTGCCCTGGTGACAGAACATGAAAAATCAGAACGAATCCCGGCGATTATCACGTCTCTCGTTGTCTCTGATTCCTATGGACTCTATTCCTGGGTTGTGGGAGAAACAGGCGGACAGACGATCGTATCCAAAACAGATGGACCCTGGCGAATTATGAGGGGTACAGGCGGACGGGTAGATGCTGAATTACTGCACCGCTGGGGAGTCCCGATCGCCATCGCTCAAGACCTAATTCAGAAAATGGATATTCAAACAAAAGCTAATCACCAAGGAGAACAAAGATGAAACACTTTTTTAAAAGGATTGCAATAACTGTGAGTTCACTATTGTTGATATTTCAGTCGGCGTCGATCGCAGTAGAGCAAGGGATTTCTAATCCGGCAGCGCTATTTAAACCCAATTTAATAGAACTTCAGATGACCGGAATTCCGCTACGGCTCCCGAACTATATTCCTGAAATTGGTCAACGGATAAAAGACGACAACTCTAGGAATCAACGACTGAGTGTCTATGCCCATTTGGATGAAGCAACAGCTAATCGGTATGAGATAACGATCGGTCATAGTCCGACTTGCACTGGTGGTAACGTCTGTCGTCTGGGAACGATTGCTGCCACCCGCATTACGAAAGGGACACCCTCGATCGCTGAACAATATGCCTTTATGAAAGACCCCAAATTTCTAGGACGGCGATCGAAGGAACCGATGTCTTCCGTTAAACTGCATCAAAATCTCACAGGCACTTTCGTTCCTTGGATTTGTGGTGCAAATTGCAATGATGCCAAGGTGGTTTGGGACGAGGGGCAATATCGATATTCTGTCGGGATTAAAGTAGGCGATCGAGACTCTTTGATTCAAATGGCAAACTCTTCGATTCCTAGCAAACCCTAGAGATTTTGTAAACTATCAAAAAATTGGTGACTTCTATGATTCAGCGCCTATTTCAGATTGGGCTAGTTTTACTATTGCTTTCTAGTAGTTGGATATTTCCAGCACAGGCACTAGAATCCTTGGATACACAAGTATTAGAGGTGATCCGATCGCATCCTCAAGAAATTCTTGACAGTTTAATAAAATTTCAACAACAAGAGTCTCAAATTCAAACTAAGAAGCAATCTCAGAGACTTCAAGAGGTGACGCACGACCGGAAACAATTCCTTTCTGATTCCCCCAGCAAAGGACAACTATTTAGCCACAAGACGATCGTAGAATTCTCAGATTTTCAATGTCCGTTTTGTAAACAAGCCAAGGAAGACTTAAAAGAATTCTCAGAAAAGCATCCTGAAATTAGGATTGTTTACAAGAATTTGCCCTTGATTCAAATCCACGACCAGGCGATGCCATCTGCGAAAGCGGCTTGGGCTGCGGGAAGACAAGGAAAATTCTGGCAATATCATGACCAACTTTTTGATAGTCAAGATTCATTAGGAGATCGTCTCTATCAAACGATCGCCCAAAATCTCAAATTAGATATTGACCGTTTTAACCACGACCGAGAGTCCCAAGCGGCAACAGAAGCGCTCGAAGCCGACATCAGACAAGCCGAGCAATTGGGTGTTACCGGAACTCCTTTTTTCCTAGTCCTTGGTCCCAAAGAAGCTCGTATCAGTGACTTGAACAACCTTGAATTAACGATCGGACAGGTTTAACTATGAGTTACTTCCCATTCATTTTGGCGCAAACTTCTGAAAATATTGAGAGTTTAAAAAAATTACTGATGGACCCAAAAGGCGCAATGATTGCAGGGTCTATTTTGGTGATGATGATCTTGAGTTGGCGATCGGGTCAAACAGGCACATCGAAAAAGAATCGTCTCGCCACCGCACATTGGGCAGGTCCACAGGAACGATCGTCTGCGCGAAAGAAAGCTCATCAACAGGTGAACGATCGCCGAGCGAATGCCGTTTCCTTATTTATCTCAGCGCCGCTCCTAGACTATCTCCCCAGTGCTAAATCCAAACCTCGCCTTGCTACGCCAACCTTAAAAGGTAAAAAAGTAGTCCGAATCAAACGGGACAACATAACAACCTGGCTCCCTGATGCCCAGCGTGGCATCGCCGTTTTGGGTGGTCCCGGTTCTGGAAAGACTCACTCAGTGATTGACCCGGCACTACGATCGGTCATCGACCAGGGCTTTCCATTAGTTTTGTATGATTTCAAATATCCAACGCAATCAGAACGCCTTGCCGGAGTTGCAGCTAAAGCAGGTTATCAGGTCCGAGTGTTTGCCCCCGGTTTTCCCGAATCAGATGTTTGTAACCCATTAGATTTCATTCAGAATGTGGATGATGTAGACATGGCAAGGCAGATTGCGATCGTCCTCAACCGAAACTTCAAACCCGGTACTCAATCAGTGGAAGACCCATTCTTTACCA
>JAYUEU010000257.1:0-26539 GCA_043739065.1 Synechococcales cyanobacterium
GATAATTCCAATGGCAACTTTCAAAGTTACCCTCGTCAACGAGGCTGAAGGCTTAAATAAAACGATCGACTGCGATGACGATACCTACATTTTAGACGCGGCTGAAGAAGCAGGAATTGACCTGCCTTATTCCTGCCGTGCGGGCGCTTGCTCCACCTGTGCTGGTAAAGTCACAGCCGGAACTGTCGATCAGTCGGACCAATCCTTCTTGGATGACGACCAAATCGAAGCAGGTTTTGTGCTGACTTGCGTGGCTTACCCCACTTCTAACTGCACCATTGCAACCCATCAAGAAGAAGCACTCTACTAAGTCTCACATTCGACTTAAGTTGAGTCTTTGCAATTGAGACTCGACGCAATTGCAAGTTAAGTGTGGCTTTCTCAATAGAAAAAGCGATATTGAAGAGCGGAGGCGATCCATCGGGGTTCCTCCGCTTTTTAGCCTCGGTGCTGAATTTCAGCTCTAGTTCTGTTAGAGTATTGCCTACCTATCGTTGTTCGGTGCGCTCTAGATGTTGAGCGTTTTTCTGTGTGATTGCCATCTATCCAGGTAGCTTCGACCCAGTCACCCTCGGACATCTTGACATCATCGAACGAGGTGCGTGTCTATTCGATCGGGTCATTGTTGCCGTTGCCCGTAACCCTAGTAAATCTCCTTTGTTCACCGTTGCTAAACGTACAGAACAAATCAACAAAGCCATCCACCATCTACATAATGTAGAAGTTGATAGCTTCGAGGGATTGACCGTCACTTACGCTCAAAGTAAGGAAGCTACCGTTCTCATTCGAGGATTACGGGCCATCTCAGACTTTGAAATGGAGCTTCAGATGGCACATACTAACAAAACATTATTTGACTCGATCGAAACTGTTTTATTAGTGACTTCCAACGAATATAGTTTTCTAAGCAGTAGTATGGTTCGCGAAATCTCAAAATTCGGTGGACCCGTACACCATCTTGTTCCTCAACACGTTGCTCAGGATTTGCACCAATGTTACGTCAAAAACCAAACTCCCCTGACGGAAGAGCGCCCGAAAGCGCCGATGCTGGTGCAACCAGCCTTGACATCCAACGAGAGCTAAACCGTCTAGAGGAGATGCTTCTAGACAGTCCTCGGGTGCCCCTGAGTCGTCGAACAATGATCGATGAAGAAACCTTCTTGGATCAGCTTGATGTGATTCGGCTGAGTTTGCCGGATGCGTTTGACCAAGCCGAGTCGATTTTGCGGCAAAAAGAAGAAATTTTGGCTCAAGCTGAGGAATATGCCCAAGAGATTATTGCAACAGCCGAACAGCAGGCCTCTCAGATTTTAAATGAAACGGGAATTCTCCGTCAGGCAGAATATGAAGCTCAGCAGATTCGTCAACAGGTGCAACAGGAGTGTGAATTGGCTCACAGTCAGGTGATGGCCGAGTTAGAACAGTCTCGCCGTCAAGGGTTGCGAGATTTAGAAGAGGCACGGCGCGGAGCTGCTGAAGAGGCTGAGGACATCCAAAAGGGCGCGGACGAGTATGCCGACAAGGTTCTTCGCGACATGGAAGCCAATATGGGAGAGATGTTACGGATTGTACGAAATGGTCGTCAACAGCTTCGGATTAATCAACCTGAGAATCGCAATGCTTCGGCCCGATCGGCCACCCGTCAACCCACGCCAACGATCGTACCCCAACCTGCTGAGGTGCGAAATGGAGCGACCCATCGAACACCAGTCCGTCAATCCGCAAGGCATAACTAGAGTCGATAATTTTCAACCTTATTCTCGCCTTTATCGATTTAGTAGTGCGCAATGAACGAATTAATTCCTCCCATTGATCCGAGATTTGAATCTAATTGGTTAGATTTTTCGGTTGGGCTGGGGAAACTTGCGCAAGTTGTTTGGAGATTTCCGGATTATAAAGTCGCATGTAGTTCCAATAGTTAGCGAATACTGACTTTACATAGCCCTTAGTCTCATCATAACGAATTGATTCAACGAACTCATCCGTATCTTGGGTCTTGCTTTGGCTCAACCACTCACTTACAGCACCAGGTCCAGCGTTGTAGCTGGCGACGGCCAACATGGAATTGCCTTGATAGGTTTTATGGGTGGAGTCAAGATACCAGGTTCCAAGCTTAATATTGTCATCGACATTTGCTAATTTGTAGTTCTTAACTTTGATTTGGCTGGCAATTTCACTCGCCGTCTCTGGCATAATTTGCATCAATCCCGTCGCTCCAACTGCTGATTGAATTTTGGGTTCAAAGCGGGACTCTTGACGAATTAATGCGGTCACTAACATTGGATTTAGCTTACGATCGGTGGACCAGTTGGAAATTGTCTGCATGTAGGGAAATGGGTAAAGCGACTGCCAATAGCTCATCTCTTGCTTTAAGCTTTGGACTTGCTTTTGTTCCTCGGGAATGGTGCGATCGTCAAGATGGCTGATCATAAAAATGCCATCGAGATTATCGCCCACACTCAATCGCATCACGCCATCTGTGAATTGTTGGGCGACGGAGGGGTTCATGCGGGATTGATATTCCACTTGCCAGTGGGACCAAGCCTCTTGATCTTGGCCGAGGTGATGCAATTCGCGTAGTTCTTCGGAACCTGCGGGTAATTGAGTGCGAAGGTTGGGCGGCGTGATTTGTGGCGTTAGGTCTCGAACAGTATCAAAATCACCGACTTTCCAACCCAATAATGCAGCCGATCGCCATGCGTAGTAGGATTCAGGTCGAGCTTGTAGAACCACTTGGAAATGCTTCGTTGCGTCGGCATTTTGTCCCCGTTTCATGGCCCATTTTCCGGCCCAAAATCTAGCTTCGGGAGCCAGTTCAGCTTGAGGATTTCCGGTAATTACGGCATCAGCCCATTGCTGTGCGGCCTCGAAATTGTTGGCCTTAGCGTATTGCTGTGCGATCGTCCATCGGAGTTGGGCGGCGGATTCACTAGCGGAATATTGATCCAATAAGATTTGCCGAGTTTGACTGGCGGTGGCGGGGCTGTTGAGTTTTTCTTGGGCATTCGCTTTCGCTAGAAGAGCTTCAGGTGCTTTGTCGGGGTAGTCGGCCAGGATAGTGTCAGCATAGAGAACCATATCCTGTGGCTTTTCAGCTAGAGAAATCAATCGAGTTAGCGCGAGTCCGGCTTCTGGGGTTTTCGGGAAGGACTTGACGACGTATTTATAGCGATCGACGCTGCCGGGTTGACCTGCAAGATGGAGACCACGGGCCGAGCGGTATACGTTTAAGGCGCTGGCGGGGGAAAGCGCGTAGGCAATGGCAGCTTTTTCATATTGTTGATTTTCCCACAGGCCAAAGGCGATCGTTTCCCACTGTTGTGCGGTGAGTTGTTTGGCAAATGTTTTGGTGAGTTGTTCTGTACGATCGGCGTAGTCCTTGGCTTCTAAATCGTATTGGGCTAATTGAAGTTGTAAGGTGAGCTGTTTGGGATTTTGCTTAAGACGTGCTTTTGCTAAATCGATCGCTTTGGGATGGGATGGAAACTGGGCGAGGAGTTGCTCTTGATATTTTTTATCCTGTTGACCTAAGAGAGTTAGAGCTTCGGCGGCAGATGGATCCTTGGGATATCGCTGAAGGAGTTGCTGGGCTGTTTTTAGGGCTTCGGGCATTTCGTTCGCTGCCATCTGCGACTGGGCACGTTTGAGCAAAATAGGACCGCTGAGAACGGGGTAATCCTTTTCTAAATCTTTCAATTGCTCTAGTGCGTCTTGTGGTTTCCCTGAATTCAATAAATCGCTGGACAACAGATACCGCGCTCGACTGCGATCGAGAGACACATCACTAGTTTGGGCTGTTTTTTTTAGGAGTTCAGCCCGTTGCTTTGGACTTTGGGTCACGATGGGAGTAACGATCGGACTGGGGGAACCAATTCGATCGGGATTAGGATTGCTTGCCGATTTCCCAAAGGGCAACAGTCCGGCGAAGTTAGCGTTTTGTTCGGATCCTGGTTTGACGGTGGTGGATACTAGAATCCCGACACCAAAGGACATTATGGCCAAGCCTCCGACGATCGGCACCCACAGTTTTCGAGGCTGTTGACTGAATTCTTTGAGTGAGTGCAATGACTTCTTCCACATAATCGTCGGCTCCGAGGGGTACGGGAGATTCCCCGCCCTTCTTATAACAAATTTTTAGTGGAAAGTTTTGGAAATGATAATGGCAATTCCAAATTCGGAATGATCTAAACGGATCCCCGCCGATCGTTCTTCTGCTGTGGAATTTGAACAAAATGAGAAATGCTGGTTTCAGGCTCTGAAAATTTTGAATAGCCTATATGGTGTACAGCGACAACATTTTTGCCAAGTGCATCGGCGACGGACTTTGATTCAAGCTCAAATGTTTCTCGCCACTTTGAGTCATGTGGGACAAATTTTACTTTCCTCATGCATTAAGCATCTCACAGACAACTTGCAAGTCACTGCCCCTCCCGGTGCCCCAAGGAACCTAATGCTAGAATTAAGTAGCTGCGTCGCCATCCGCCTTGAATGATTTGTTAGGCAATCTATTGTTCCAAATAACAACTCACAAAGTCTCTTGCCCAACGATACAGAATCCATGTCCAAATGGGTCGCTACAAAAGGCGACAGGAGGATAACCAGACACTCGATGCACTTGCTCTGCTATTGCACCGGCTTCCAGCGCTTTGACAAGAGTAGATTCAAAATCTTCTACACGAAAATCAATATGTACTGGCGTCCAGTGTCGGTTGTATTTGCGGATATCATCACTGCCTTTTGCCGGCGAAGATCCTGCTGGCTTTGATAGTAAACTAATTGTTGATTCGCCGGTTGTAAGTACAACAAATCCAGGATGCGGTCGGGATGTTTCAACAAAACCAAAGACATGACTGAAAAATTCTATCCCCACTTCTATGGTAGGAACATCAATAGACACTGTAATCTTCATTTATTCACTCCAATTTTAGTACTCTGCCTTTGGCTTGCTGCCGTCTAATAACCGATCGTCTTCATTCGGTCGGGGTGCAACGGGCTTGTTGAGATGGTCCTCACCCCGATTACCGCCGTGTGTCCTCATTTCTTATAACCGACTGATCACTATTGGGACTAGGCAGAATAACCGATCGCTTTAGTTGAATTGAGATAATTGCTTTAGTTGAATTGAGGACGTTGTGCAGCCTTTTTACTTGTGTCGTTTTGCAAACTCAGAGAGCAACGCTGAAAAATTATCTGGTGATGGAAATTTTGCAAAGCTATGGACGGCAGGGGTTGTTGCCCATGGCAGCTTTTCGTCCGTGTAGGACTCGATAAATGGACTAAAAGATTGGGCATCATCCATCATAGTCGCTCGGACACGAACGAATTCCGGCATAGTCTCCAGACGCGTGAATAGCCAACTCATGCAGTGTGGGCAACAATAATGATGTGTTTTACCATGTAGTCCGCCGATCACAGGTTCCCCCAAAGTTACCTTGAACGCATTGCTTGGATAAAGCGCGCTCAAACTAAAGGCACTAGCGGTCATACGCTGGCATCCCGTGCAGTGACACGCCATGGTAAGCAGAGGTTCTGAATTGACTTCAAATTGAACCTGCCCACACCTACATTTACCGATCTTAAGAGAATTGTTGTCTGTCATCATTGATTCCTTATCGCTTAGCTCGGCAACAGTATTCTTTGTACTAATTCGCACTAATAATCTAAAGCAATGCGCCTATGCGTGCAATTTAATATCCTGAAACTTTTTAAATAACGTTCCCTAGAAGCATTCGTGACAAGCTAAAAAGACGGTATAAAAGTAAAAGTTAAGCTGGACTTCTGAGTTACGGATTTTAATGACTCGGAGATCAAAGTTTTTAGGTGCAGCAAAATAAGAAACGGGGTTGATGACTTTCCCCAGCTCGAAAATCCACCCCAGAAGCTTCTAGAGCAACCATTCCAAATTCGGAATATCATAAATCAGTTCCCGCCGATCGTGCTCCCAGTGTGGAACTTGATCTAATAACTTGGCAACAACACCGTAAACGTACTGCCCACTCCCACCGTCGAATTCATCTTAATTTCGCCATTATGCGCTTCCACAATCCGCCGCGTTAGATATAGTCCCAACCCACTCCCCGATCGCTTGTGTTTCCCCGTCACAAAACGTTCAAATAACAGCGCATGTTCATCCACCGGAATCCCCGCCCCCGTATCCTCGACCGCCAACCCAATAAAAGATGTATTTCGGTTTAAAAGTGCCCCCGGATTCGTCGTCAAATTCAATGTCACCCGGCCCCGATCGGTAAACTTCACCGCATTCCCCACCAAATTCGTAATCACCCGATACAATTCCATTCGCTCGCCCTTCACCAACAACGGCTCGACAGGCGCATTCACTAGCTCCAACACCAATCCCTTATCGATCGCAATAGGTGATAACTCTTCCACCACTTCACGCGCCAAAATCGTTAAATCAACAGGCGAAAAAATCAGCGCCTTCCGACCTGCTTCATAGCGATACACTTCCAGCAACATATTCACCATCGTCAACAGATTTTGATTACTGCGACTCATAATTTCGATCGCCTCCTGCACATCACTCGACAACTCCCCCATCACCCCTTCAGCCAACAAACTCAACATCCGATCGGCAGCCACCATCGGCGTACGTAAATCATGGGTCAACCGCCACACAAAATCTTCTCGCTGACTCGCAATCTGGTCCCGTTCCACTACACTATGCTTCAGCCGCAACAACGATCGGACCCGTGCCATCAATTCATCATATTCAACAGGTTTACGAATAAAATCATCCGCCCCCAGATCCAACCCTCGGGACACACTCAGTTGGTCATAGGCCGTAATTAGCAAAATGGGAATGAACGGTAAGTCAACATTATTGCGAACTTGGCGCGTCACTTCATAGCCGTCCATCACAGGCATCATCACATCTAACAAAATTAAATCAGGCAGAAATTCATCAATTTTAGACAACGCTTCCTCGCCATTCTCTGCCGTCTCGATCGCATAGCCTTCCTCTTGCAAAATGCTCTGAATCAAAAAGATATTGTCAGGCGAGTCATCTACAATTAGAACACGATCGATTTTGGTTTGTTTGATAAATGGAACATGATTCATTACAACTGAACTGAGTGAATGGGCAAACAATGTTAAGGACTAAGGATTTAATAATATCGGGATTACCTGGCAGACTGCGTGAATAAAGTGTGCTCTAGAAATGAAAGTCCCGATCGGACTAAGAATCAGTTATAAATCTCTATTTTCTGTTTTCTGAGCTACTTTATCTACTAGCCCGCAACTTATTTGCAAATAGTCTTGATGGTATGAACTTAGTATTCCCAGCTTAGCGCCATGGAATCAGGGTAAAGTTCTGATGAAGTCATGGGCTGAATTAATGGAAGACATGGCAAAACGAATTCTGGGATTGGATCCTGGGTTAGCGACGTTAGGATTTGGGGCGTTGAGTTGTGTTCCTGCTGTTGGGCGACAAGCGGCAAAGATAGAAGTGCTGGACTATGGAGTGATTCAGACTCCCGCCGGGGAAGATATAGGGAAACGCCTGGTTATGCTCCATGACGATCTGCATAGCTTGGTGGAAATGATAAAACCGGATCTCGTTGCGATCGAAAAACTTTTCTTTTATAAAATGGGCAATACTATTTTGGTTGCCCAGGCGCGGGGCGTGTTGTTGTTAGTGTTGGCCCAACATAATTTGCCGATCGTTGAATTTACCCCAGCCCAAATCAAGCAAGCGGTCGCAGGTCATGGTAATGCAGAAAAGCGAGATGTTCAGGAAGCCGTGATGCGGGAGTTGGGACTTGAGAAAATCCCTCGTCCTGATGATGCGGCGGATGGGTTGGCGATCGCGCTGAGTGCTTGGTTTCAGTGTTGAAGCAATGTTAAAGCAAACGATCGTAATTACCATTAAGTGATCACGATCGTTTGCTTATTTTGAAATTATTTTGCTCTTGAAATTATCTTGCAGAGAGTTTGGTGGCATCAAGATTGATTAAAGGCAGTGCGCCATTGCCACCCATAACTTGAGGAAATTTGCCATCCCATTTTTCGATCGCTTGTTTTTGCAACAATTCTGGCGTTAGAGTTTCTCGGAGCAATCGTTGGGCTTCAGCTTGTCCTTTCGCCCGGTTGACGTTGGCTTCAGCTTCCTGTTCGGCTTCTTGAGCAACATAGACTGCACGTTGGGCACGTTGTTCAGCGATTTGCTTTTCTTCGACAGCTTTGGAAAACTCGGGGGAGAATTCTAAATCGACGACGCTGGTATCGAGAATGATGATGCCGTATTTATCGAGTCTTGCGCCTAGGGCTTGATCAAAATCTTGTTTTAACTCATCGCGGCGGGTGATCGCTTCTTCAACAGTGCGACGAGCGGCGGCAATTTTAAATGATTCTTGGGTTTGGGGCGCGATGATTTTGGAGACAATATTTTGGAGACTGCCTTGGGTTCGGCGAATATCTACGACTTTGATTGGATCTAGACGAAAGTTGATGGCAAAGCTCGCGGTTAGATTTTGTAAATCTTTAGTTGAACTTTGAGCGGGAACTTCAAATTTCTGAACTGTGAGATCGTAAATATCTACATTAGAAATCAGGGGTGGCTTGAGGTGAAATCCTTCGAGTAGTACCTCTGGCTGTGCTTTTCCTAGAACGCTCAATACGCCTGCTTGTCCTGGGTTCATGACGATCGCAGAATTAAATCCAAGAACTAAGAGAATAGCTAATAGTCCAGAGATCATGAACTGTTTAAACGTTATGGAATTGTTCATAAGGATGGTTGGAATGGTTGGGATAATTAGTCAGAATGAGATTGATCTGTCCTCGCTTCAACTAGGGCGTTTGAGACAATAAGGGGGGCAAGAGCTTCCGCAAGGGAGAGTTCGGGAGGGTGTATTTCTAAAATACGAATTTTAAGACGTTGGCCTTCCCGAAGGGTTAGTGGATCTGTAGGACGAAGTACGCCTGCTTCATAGATGACGGTCAAATCGGCCATTTAAGTCTGGGAGTGAGTGGTGCTAATGTTTTATTGTAGGCTTAAATTCCCCAGTCATGGTTATTTAGCCTAGCTCTTTTGAATCTCGGATTTGAACCATGTATCTTTATGGCTTAGTGCATCGCAGTGCGATCGAAATGTTGGCGATTAATCAGATTAATGGAATTGCGTGTGATTTAAGCTGGCAAGAATCAGGTGAACTGGCGGCTATTGTAGAAAGCGGTTTTCCTGCTCAGGCTTGTGCTAATTCTGAGGCGGCCTTGATTGAGGCGATTGTTAGTCACGATCGGGTATTGTTATCGATTTTTGCTGGTCAAACTATTTTACCGTTACGATTTGGGACTGAATTTGTGTCAGAACAGGCTCTCATTCAGCATCTTGAAAAAAATCAACTTGCGTATCTCAAGGCGATCGATGCGTTGAAAAATAAGGCCGAAATCAGTCTTAAACTATCGGCGACTCAATCCGAGATGCCACCGATTCCTGCTGAGCTTAAGGGCCGTGAATACTTCTTGGCTAAAAAAGAACAATCCCAACACCAACAATTCATAGAGCAGTATCTCGATCGCGATCGTACATTACTTCTACAACAACTATCCGATCGTGGAATCCAAGTGTTTGAAAAAGCGGTGGATCATTATTTGTTGTTATGCGATCGTAATTTCGATTTAAAATCAATTTTGGAGAATTGGCAAGTTGAAATGGAAGAGTACGATCGTACAAATCAACCTAAAAATCAATGGATTTGGAAGAGCAGTGAAGAACTCCCGCCCTACCATTTTGCAGGGGAACTGTTGAATCTTGCGAATGAACTATAGTTAAGAATCATCCTCAATTATCATTTAATTTCTTCTACGATCGGCGACCACTTCGAGAATGTTGCAGCCTGACCAATATAATTCCCATTGCGATCGGTTACGGTCCAAAGCGTTACATTCTCAATCCAAAATCGTTTGCCTGTACGAGAAATTCGAACACCACCATAATTTTGAATATAGCCATTTTTTTTAGCTTCAAGCAGCAACTGATCGCGATCGATTTGAGCTAAGGGTTCGACAGAAAAGCGCGATGGAAGCTTAAGGAAATGCTCCCAATCAAATTCCCATAGATCTAATGCTGTTTGATTCCCGTAATTAAAAATTGGGTCTGGTTGGGTATCATGGGAAACTATCACAAAATTAGCAGTAAATAAATTATTAGCTTGAATTTCAATGGATGGACTCCGATCGATTAGATCATGACCCAGCAGAGCTTTGAAACTATTCAGGAGATGTTGACAATGCTCTATCACTGAAGCGTTAAGGATAGTAGAGATTGGATAACTAGACATAGCAGAACCTTAGATGTAGATGCTTTTTAAATTTTACCTTCTATTTCAACCAAGCATTTAGATCTGCAATTCCTTTTTCATCTTTTGCGCAAGGAAACAAAAAATAGAGATGCCCGATCGAGCATCCCCAAAATAATTCAATCAATTCAAATAGCTGTTAATGTTCAATTTGGTACTTAAGTCATACCTAGGTCTCCAAATTGGGATCGCCTGTATTGATGTATTTCATTCCAAGCAATTAGGATCTAGCATTATTAGGCTTTTTAATGCCCATCCCAGGATGTGTGGCTTTGGGCTTTGGCTTTGCCTCAGAATGCGACTTAGCTGGAGGCATCAAGACGGTGTCAATGACGTGAATGACTCCATTACTGGCTTTAACATCAACAGCAGTCACCTTGGCCTTGTTAATTGTTACGCCACTCTTTTGAACAGACACATACACTGAATCGCCTTCAACAGTTTTGACCTTACCTGATTTAAGTGTCGTCGAAAGAACTTCGCCGGGTACTACGTGGTATGTCAAAATTTTAACGAGTTGGGCCTTGTTTTCCGGTTTCAGTAAGGTCTCAACGGTACCCTTAGGCAGTTTTGCAAAGGCTGCATCTGTGGGTGCAAAAACGGTAAATGGACCGGCTCCTTTCAGAGTGTCCACCAAGCCAGCGGCTTTCAATGCGGCTGTCAATGTTTTGAACGAGCCATTGGCCGATGCAACGTCTATGAGAGTATTTGTGGGTACTTTTTTAGCGTCAGGGTTAACGGGAGTGTTAAGTGGCGCGATCGTTGGCCTTGGCATGGGGGCGATCGTTGGCCCTGGCATGGGGGCGACAGGTGATGTCTGAGGCACTTCCATTTCCGCTGCTTTGACAGTGGTGATTCCTGCGATCGTAGTAGCGGTTAAGATACCCGCTAGCCCTAACAAATGAGTTACATTCAATTTAATCGACATAAACAATATTGTCCAAGGAGTGTAAGTGTACTCTAAAGTAATTGACGGCCCAAGCTTCAACTGTTTACGTATAAGACGCAACATTTAAAATCTATTTTTAGGGATCGCCCCACTTCGTAGACGATGATTATTTAATTTGGTTCCCGACGATCCTAGAATTTCATAGAGAGTTTGAATTCCACCCCTAATTATGATTATTCAGTAATTACCGAAACCATGGCACGGCCTGCAATCCAGCCTGTACTCCAAGCACTTTGAAAATTAAATCCTCCCGTTACACCATCAATATCTAGAAGTTCTCCAGAAAAATATAATCCTGGACAAATACGACTTTCCATTGTTTTGAAATCAACCTCTTTTAAGTTCACTCCACCGCAGGTGACGAACTCTTCTTTGAATACACCTTTCCCGGTGATTTGATAGGTTCCATTCAGTAATTCTTGCAGTAACAAATTAAGCATGGGTTTCGATAAGTCCGACCATCGCATCTCGGACGAAATGCCTGCCGCGATCGTGAGGCTTTCCCAAAGGCGACGGGGCAACAGGACGGGACATTGTGCGGCAACGGTTTTACGGGCGAGCTGAGATTTCACTTTAATCAAACTATCCTTCAGCGTCTCGGTATTAGTGTTGGGGAGCCAGTTGATGCTGAGTTGGGCTTGGTAATTCATTTGGTGCAATGCTCTTGCGCCCCAGGCCGATAGCTTCAGAACGGCGGGTCCGCTCAGGCCCCAGTGGGTGACAAGGACTGGACCGGATTGTTCAAGTTTGGTGCCTTTGAGTTTGAGTTTGGCCATGGGGACGGATACGCCGGGAATGTCGGTGAGGCGGGAATCTCGGATGTTGAAGGTGAATAGGGACGGGACGGATTGTTCGATGTGGTGGCCGAGGTCCTTTGCAATTTGATGCCCGATCGTGCTGCTGCCTGTGGCTAAAAGTACCCGATCGCATTCCAAGGTTTCATCATTCCGAAAAACTAGGGTGAATCCATGGTCTTGACGGATTATTTTTTTCACAGCGGCCTGGGTTTTAATTTTCACACCCGCCATGGTCGCACTTGAACTTAGGCAATCAATAATGGTTTGGGAGTCGTCGGATTCTGGAAATAAACGACCATCGGATTCAGTTTTTAGCTTCACGCCCCGATCGGTAAACCAAGCCACCGTATCAAGGGGCTGAAATCGGGTAAATACGCCGCGTAATGCCTTGCCACCACGAGGATAATGTTGCACTAGGGCGGCAGCGTCATAACAAGCGTGGGTGACATTGCAGCGACCACCACCGGAAATTTTGACCTTGGCGAGTACAGTTGGTCCTGCCTCAAATAGTGTTACCTGAGCGTCAGGGTTTGACTCCGCCGCTGCGATCGCCCCAAAAAAACCGGACGCTCCTGCTCCAATCACAACGATTCGCACTGCATTTCTCCTTAAATTGTGAGCTAAGATAATAGTCCAATTTGCGGTGACTCTGATGTTATTGGAACAAGTTGTCGGAATCCCTCCAAAACTTATCGGTGAAAAGCGAATGAGCTTTCGAGGTCTAGATTGGCAGGCGTTTAAACAAATCCAGTCGTTATTAACAGACCATACTCGTGCGCGTTTTAACTATGACAATGGAGTTTTAGAAATTACTATGCCCTTGGAGTCCCATGAGCGATCGGCAAGATTGATTGAACTTTTTATTAGGGTACTCATCGTCGAAATGGGCATGATGGTTAAGACCATGGGTTCAACGACGCTCGATCGCGAAGACATGCTAAAAAGTGCTGAACCGGATAATGGTTATTATATTCAAAATTACGAACAGGTGGCCGATCGGACGGTTAATTTGAATGTCGATCCGGCTCCTGATTTGGTGGTTGAGGTTGATATTACGCATACAGATTTGAATAAAAATATTCTCTATGCAGGCATTGGTGTTCCTGAGTTTTGGCGTTTTAATGGGCGGGTTTGGACTATCTTTAAACTAGCAGATAATGCGTATGTTGAATGCGATCGATCGCCAACGTTTCCCACCATTGAGAAAGCTAAGCTTTATGAATTTCTCGAAGCAGCTTTTCGTAATGAGGTTGCCGCAGAAATCAATCTTCGACAATGGGTTCGTGAGCAGATCAATCTGTAGTTTAGATAGAAACTACAGAATCGAGCGATCGTCATATTGATTAGCACATGTTTATTATCACAGTAGACGATCGCAATTCAATCATATAAATCAATTCCCTACTCGATCGTCCCTAACTGCGTCAAATATTGCATTGCGCTCGAAACGGAATTCGCGATCGTATAGGGAGAACTTCGATAAAACTCACTCCAAGCGGCTGCTTTAAACTCATCATATCGATCGGCTTGGTCAGGATGTACTTTCAACCAAGCCAGCCGTACTCCATGACCAATCAAAATATCTAATACAATATATTCCTGAATTTTAAACTCAGGATTCTTCTCAATAATTGCGGCCAATTCCATCAGCGCTTCAACATTTGCCGCTCGGTATTCAGGAGCCTGAATCTTATTCAATAAATGCTCCACCTGAAGCGCAAACGTCGTTTCACCTTTTGTCATTTCGCTCAATAACAAATGACTGTCTAACCGATTACGACGCTCCAGCTTATCTCCAATCACTAGGCCTTGACAGCGCTCCATCACTAGCCAAACGCGCTCATAAAAATCCTCCGGCACTGTCCCCCTCGCGCCCTGTCCTCGTCGAAAGCGCAACCAATCCTTTTTTTCTTCTTCTACCTCTTCTTTCTGCGGCACGACCCAATTTACCTTAGTCTTCACCAATTTCAAATGTAACGACTCCTGCGATCGCAACATTTTGTTCCCCATTTCATAGTCTTTCAAGGTCACCCGTAATCGTTCATAAATGGCATAGGGACTCAGTTGCATCAAAGCTTCATAGGCTTCATCTTGAGTCAAAGATTCCGTTGCAGCTAAGTCACTAGTCAACAACAAAATCAAATAACCAACCCGAACCGTGAGCAAGTTTTTAAACAAACTAGGATCAGACTTAATCAGTAAACTAATATAAACTAAAATTTCCTGACTCAATACCCGATCGCGAATGTCCTCACGACAGAAACTTTTGATTTTTTCCAATAATTCGGATAACCCTAGCGGCCTTACAATTAGCGAATCTTCACTATACGATCGGCCCACCGAGATCCGTTTTTGTCGTACTAAAATATCGACAGTTGCATCCAGCAAATTTGAATCAACCTTATCAAGTAATCCAGCGGCCCGTCGGACAATTCCCCAATAGGGCTGTCCCGAGGCATCTCCGCGACTTGCTTTATTGTAAATTTCCTCAATTAAACGTCCCACCATTACAGGCTGATCTGTTCTAATTCCCGTATCAAAGATCAAGCCTTTCAACTTTGTTAATACATCTAAAATCTCAATCTGCTCATACAGATTTTTAGTTCCGTTTAGTCGCTTGATTAGGATTTTAATATTCGTTTCCTGTTCTAATCTAAATTCTTGAGAACTGCTTAGTGGTTTGGTGTTTTTTGCCTCAAAACTCAGATATTGTGTCAAATGATTTAAGTCTAGAAATTCTAGGGCTTCTGACTCCGGCAAAAAGTCCAACCGATCGCGCCCCGCTGTTAAGATTAATTGACTCAACTGCGCCACCCTCACCGGAACATCCCCGCACATTCCTTCTTGCAATTCCTGAACCAATCCTAAGAGTGCATCTTGACCCCGATCGAGCATATCGTGGGTAATCAATAACGTCATCACCGGACGACCTAATTGCCGCCAATGGCGATGAATATAGGCGAGTTCGCCCTTAATATTCGACACTAAAAAGTGATAATCCAACGTCAAATAGAACTTCTGTTCATCTAAAAACGCAGGTAAAAAGACCATCGATCGATCGCGAATCTTATACACTTTCGAGGTCGTCAAACTCCGCATTAATCGAACCGGGCGACCCGTCAAGCCTAGCTTTCCATTATGCCCCAATTGCGTATAAGCCAAGGCTAAATCTTTCGCCGGACGCACCTGAATCGGTTCTACCTGACTTAAGGTCTGAGTTGAAATATTGTGGACTGCGAGTTTTAATTGCAGTGGCTCATCTTCAGCCAATAGCGCAATTTGTACGGTGGCCCGTCTCACATAGCCCACTCGCGTATGAGAATTCAGCGGATCTACATCTGCCACCGTCAGCAGCCCTTCATTCAGCATTTGCGCTAAATAATACAAACTTTGCGCCCAAACTAAGGGTAAATTGTCGTTTGCTTCACGGATTTGGCTTTTGGGTTCTTTTTTCTCCGCTTCGATCGCATCTTCCGGCACAAAATACACTTCTGGCAGCAGCATAATGCCATCGCGCTCGATCGCCACTGCCGCTAGTTTTTCTAAATAGGATTCTGCTTGTTTACGATCGCCCCGAAAAATTCCATCCAGCGCTAAATAGGTAAAGAACAGCGGCCATTCACATTCAATATGTTTAAACGCCTGCAATTCGGTCGGCTCATAGTGCAATCGACTCCTATCTTCCACAACCGTTTGATGTCCATCTCTCAGAAACCGAATACAACCATAATTGCCCTGCAACCGATCGATAATCTTCTGCCGCGTTCGTTCAACTTGGTCAGGATCTTCAATCGCAAAGGCCGGATAGCCAATTACACTCAACAAGGCCGCATCGACTTCCTTCGAGATCGATTCACGGGGCAACAGAGATTGCAGCGTCATCCGACATCGGGCAATCTCATCTGGCAATACATGAATCACCGAATCCTGCGTCCCGCGCATCCCAAACAAATTCAACCCATTCATAGCTTCAAGTGCTGCCTTCGCCATCCCCACCGAACTGGCATTTAGCTCCACACCACCATGATTAACTTTGTTTCCCCGCTCCCAGATTCCATAGTCTGGGGTTCGGTAGGCCCGACCAATGTAGTACACCAAATTTTGAATAAAATCGACTTCATCTTGAGTGAATACGATCGCTAATCCTGATAGCGTCATCTGGGCCAACATGACCAAAAAAAGCGACGTAGCATCAATCTGCAAATGCCCCCAGCCGTCATCTGGCACCACCGTATCGCCCGTTGATGTGCTGTATTTAGCGTGCAGTGCATCCTTTGGCGACTGCGTCTGCTTAAATTTCTCGACCTTGTGCGCCTGCCGCATCATCGAAAACAGCAGCCCCCGCATCAACTTCACTACCGATTGCTCTAACTCATAGAGCCGTCCTGAGGCTAAATCCGTCTTCCGGTACGCCAGCGCCAAGCCCCACACGGCCAATATGCTATAGACGTTATCCCGAACCCACGCATCGGTGTAGTCTCCATGGGCATTTACTGCCGTACTGGCTGGCAATAATCCCGTAATTGGGTTTTGACGCGACAAAATTACCGTCTGAATCTCACCATAAAAGCGATCGAGACGGGATTCAAGAGTCGGCATAGTAGCAACCATAGGGTTCAGGATCAAGGTAGTACGAATTCAGCAGGTTTTATTCTAACCCGAATCTAAAACTAGACTTGTTCACTGCAATAGCTTCTTGAATAATCTCCCTACCGAGACCCCGCGATCGCCGCCCCCCAAAACAATCCGTCTACGACCAGCGTACTCAAAATTGCTCCGCCACAAGCCCACGATGCCAACGATCGTCGCCGCACACTATAGATGCCAACAGTGACCAACAAGCACAACAATATCGCCGCCGATGAATAGCCCAACGGTGTATTCATTAATTTTAGCGCCTGCGCAAACTCAAATTCCGCCATGGTCGGATCCAGCATCACCCGTCGCCAAACGCCCGTCAAATCCAACAGATGAAAATAAATATCCGTGACTACGGTGCCAAACAATGAACCCAAATAAAATAAAACCCCAACCCGACACCAGCCTTTTCGTAGGGCCCAAATCGCAAACGGCAACCCCAGCGATTCAACAGGTAAATGCCACAGCGGCTCAGTTCTCAACCAACCCCAATACAGTGATCCCGATAGCCAAGTCCAAGAAAATCCTGCAACTAGTTCACCCCAAACCCGAGTTGCCGATCGTTGCGACAAATATATACTCAGCCAAATCCATGCAATCGTTCCCACCAATGACACAACGGGCAGCGATCGCACTAACGGAGCCTGAACAAACACAGGAGCCGAGACCAAAAAACCCGCAGCCACCAGAACTGACCAGCGAATATCCCGCCCGTCACCCAAAAAATGATCCCACTTGCTTGTCACCGTACTACGATCGCCTGTCCTCAATTCATCGCATAGCGGCACAATTGCCGATTCACGCGCGGACGTAAATGTTAATGGGGAACCAGAGGAAGTGACCAAGGGAGTGCTCTTGATAAAGTTCTTGTGCGCTAATTTAATATAATTAACGTTACTTAACAATAGCATACACAAAAGATATAGATCCCATCCCATCGTGTACTTAAACACAAGCTTACCCGCTTAAAATCTGCCACAATACGCAAACATAGGCACTATAGATCCCATAGAGAGACTGATTCAATATGATGCCCGACCCAATTCTGACTGCTGAACCTAATCTAGCTTTCCAAGTTTTTCAAGGACTTGTCATGGGCCTAGTTCAAGGCATTACTGAATTTCTCCCTATTAGCAGCACCGCCCACTTGATAATCTTCCGCGATTTACTGCATTGGGAAGCGAATGGCGGCTGGTCTAAGGCCAGTATTGATGCTATTCAATTCGGCAGCGTTATTGCGGTTCTCATTTATTTCTGGAAGGACTTGACCTTTATTCTGAGTGGGGCTTGGAGTGCCTACCAGGAAAAAAAATGGCAGCGTGAAGAATGGCGTATTTTCATCGGTATTTTTATCGGTACGATCCCAGCATTGGCGGGCGGACTGTTACTTAAAGTCTTGAAAGTGCAGCTCGAAAGTCCGTTTCTGATCGCGATCATGTCTATTGTAATGGCGCTTCTTCTGGGATTTGCTGAAAAAGTTGGTACTCGTAAGCGTAATTTCCATCAACTCCGAAGCAGTGACGGTATGCTCGTCGGATTGGGGCAAATGATTGCACTCCTTCCTGGTGCATCGCGATCGGGTTCAACGCTTACAACAGGATTGCTTTTGGGACTCGATCGTGAAACTGCCGCTCGCTTCTCATTTTTATTGGGCTTCCCGACGTTGACGATCGCAACTCTTGCTCAAGCCAAAGACGTAATTGGTGAATCTACGATGATCATTCCATTGATCATCGGTACGATTTCAGCCGTTGTATTCTCACTATTGTCTATTAAATGGCTCCTCAATTTCCTTAAAACCCAATCAGCTTGGATCTTTGTTTGGTATCGTCTCGGTTTTGCGACGTTTCTTTTTGCAGCTATCTCTCAAAAATGGCTCTAGGGATGAGTTGATTAAAGCTTAGGGCTTGAAGTGGAGATTGAGAGTTTATAAACTGATTTTGAGCGATCGTGTGGTAATTCCATTCGATCGCACTTTTTTTGAGATTGAATGCTGAGATCCGATCAATTTTTGCTCCACCTTTACTTGGTGAAATAAAACTGTATCTTTCAATACTTTATATGAGCTTTTGAAAAAAAATATGATATCCTAAGAATTGTTAACGGCTAAGTACTGGTGCCGATTTTAAAGTGTGATCCTATGGTGAGTCTCAAAAGAATTGCGTCAAAATGGGAAGATTACTGGTTTAAAATTCTGGGCCGATGGAGTTCTTGCCCGTTAACTTGTCCGCTTGATAGACCTCCTCATCGTCACGTTTTTTTGAGTTGGTTTGGGAGTTTTCTAGCGATTACCCTAACGTCTTACCTTACAGTCAAAACAAACTATCCATTATTGATGGCTCCGTTTGGTGCCACTACTGTTTTGATTTTTGGCGTGCCTGATAGCCCGTTAGCGCAACCGCGTAATGTTATTGGGGGTAATTTTCTCAGCGCTTTACTCAGTTTGTGTGTTTTACAATTCTTTGGTTCTTCTCCTTGGACAATGGGTCTTGCGGTTGCGAGTGCGATCGCTCTCATGCAGCTCACCAAAACACTACATCCGCCTTCTGGTGCTGTTGCCTTAGTGGTAATGATGACTAGGCCCGAATGGAGCTTTTTGCTTACGCCTGTTTTTGAAGGGTCGATAATCTTAGTAGTTTGTGCTGTTGTATTCAATAATTTAGCTTCAGAACGAACTTATCCGAATCATTGGCTATAGCAATTTTTCTAGTTCAAAGTGAAGCTCGATCGTTCTAATAGTACGGGGTTGGGTGGGAAATGAGGCGTGATTGTTGTTTTCAGTATACTGCGCTTAGAATTAGGGATGTAGAATGATTTTTCTGATCTTTTTTCATTCTCATTTTTCAGTTTCCATACCAAGAAACAAATTAGTTTATCTTTCCCGCTCGTTCCCTTCAATCGTACTTTCCTTTGGGTGCCTAACCGATCGGTTTAATAGGAAATCTTGAGTGTTGTTTGATTGATTGATTGCGCTAGATTGGGGTTGAAAAGATTTCGATCGTATATTTTTGGATATTAAATAGACCAATCTCTTTACCGTCTGAGTTAGAACAATTCGCACAATATCAAATCGATCGTGAGAATTATGAGTCGATCGAGGCAATTTTGGTTGCTGGGTTGAAGCTATTGGCGGATAGATGATGTGTATCAGGCGCGGTTTGTGGAGTTGCGGCGAGAGGTGGTGATTGGTGTGGACGCTGCCGATCGGGGAGAACTGCTGGATTTCGATAGTTCGATAGGGAGATGGAAAATATTCGATTACGCATTCACGAACGTCATACAAACCAATGAATCCTGTTTATCAAATTACACCGCCAGCGAGTCGGGATATTGAAAGAATTTTGGATTATTTGGCTGAAAATAGTAGTCTTGAAAGTAGCGATCGTTTTTTATATGGCATCACGATGAAGTTGAAGCAATTGGCTCAATTCCCCAAAAATGGTCGGAGTCGAGATGATTTGTCTCTATCGGTGAGAAGTTTGGCTTATGAGACTGATTTGATTTTTTATCGAACCACAAATGCTTCACAAATGCTTCGATCGAAATTTTGCGTCTGGTGAGTGGATATCAGAATTTGAATGAACTTTTTGGTAATGAAGAATGATTTTCTATCTCTTCCATTCTCAATTCTTCAACTTTCACACTACAAAACGAATCACTAATCCCACACAGAACTAAAAGATTCGATTGATTTTACGATCGTTTTCAGCACTACGGACGATGACCTTTGGTCGGTCGTAGACCATCGGTTGATTGGCTTGTTTTTGGCGTTCGTACCATTCGATCGTACTTTCCTTTGGTGCCTGATCGATGGTTGGTGGGGAGCGGCGTTCGGCAGCAATGGCTTGATTGCAGATTTCAATATTTTTCTGGCACACTTTAACTAAATAATTAAGGGTAAGTTCTTTGTAGATCTGCTTGGCTTTTTTGAAATATTGTATTGCATTGAAGTGTTCATCGATTTTTACCCATGTAGCTGCAAGGTTATTCAATGAATTTGCTTCACCATTACGATCGCCAATTTCGCATTTAATTTCAAGAGATTGTTGCTGGAAGTCGATCGCGCATTGGTATTGACCGAGAGATTTATACGCACTGCCTAAACCATTTAGGTAGCTTGCTTCAAACTGGCGATTGCCGACTTCCTGTTAAATAGGAAGTGTTTGTAGAAAAATTTGATCGCGCGTTGGTATTGACCGAGAGACTGATACACATTGCCTAGATAGCAATAGCAATCTCCTATTGCCTGACGATTATCATCTGTCTTCTCCCACTGTAAAATCAGGCGTTGCTGATTCAGGATATGAGAAGTGGATTTTTAGAACAATTTTCCGGTACTTAGAGAGATTTCTTCATACCTTAGATCTGCAACGCCGACTATTGATCTTCATATCATTGCAACGGAATAGGGAAGTACAAAATCAATTTCCAAATTAGTAGAAAAATTCATAGAAGTGAAGTATTTAAGGCGAAATTCAACGAGTGAAAAGAGAACCACTTAGAGATATTGTGTAGAGATATTTTAGTTGTCACCCTACTCACTAGAATTAAATCTAATGCAAAATCTATAGCGGCTCATCAAATGTGACTGACTAGTATTGGATGCCTATCAAGACTTGGATTCATTAATCAATATAGTGGAAAACATATTAAAAGGCGTAGGAACTAAATATGTAATTAATTTTGCATGACTACTTATAATTCTCGCACTATAATTATGTAGTGCTGGAAGAGTTCGCCAAAGATCACAGGATGAAGCCATGAAGCAGGTAAATTCAGGCACAGCATATGTTGCTTGGTGTCTATGTTTTTTCGGTATTTGCGGTGTTCAACGCCTTTACACGGGAAAAATCACTATTGGACTGATTTACTTTTTCACATTTGGTATTTTTGGGATTGGTCAGTTGCTCGATCTAATTCTTATTCCTGATATGGTCGATCGGCAAAATAGGTATTTGAGAAGACTGGGAGGAGGAAATGCCGCAGATGGGGTTCATCATTCCATCACTCTGAATCTTAGCGATATTCCGCAACTTCAGCAGCTTCAGGCAAATCAGTCACCAGTTTCAGCTTCAGGTAGTCCAATGCTGCGATTGCTCAGAGCTGCTAAAGAGAATGGCGGAACTTTATCCATTGCTCAAGCAGTTATGTATACAGAGTTGGAACCTCAAGAAGTTAAACAGCTACTTCAAGAAGCAGAAAGACATGGTGTCGCTGAGATTGGCAATGATCCTAACTCTGGAGCTATTCGCTATCACTTTGATGTTTAGGATTCAACACCATGTTAAGCGATCGAAGTTTTATAGAATCTGTTTGACATCTTAGCTGGAGTCTGATGCCGCTTTATCATTAGCCTAACAAAACAGAGATTCATTTTTGCCGTCGCATTACCCAAGGTTCTTTCATGGTTCTTTACCAATATCTTACAGCGTTCCACCCATGCATTCGATCGTTCAACTATCCAACGGGCAATGGCGGGGATAAACCCTGACGTTCCTTGTTCTTTTTCTCCTGCTTTGAATGCTTCTTTGAACGCTGAAATCTAATTTTCGTCATAATTTGAGGATAGACTTTTTGGAGTTCTTCTATCAAATAATCAATGTGGTATCCATGGTCTAACAAAATTGTCATCTTTGGAATATTGACGGGCTTAGATTTGAACTATTCAATATTGTTCGTGAACATTTCCATTAGACCGACATCATCAGATAGATTTGCTGGAGTGCAATGCGTAAAGAAGGGAAACCCAAGCGTATCAACGGCGAGGTGTCTTTTAATCCCATTCGTTGCCTTGTATCGGCAAAAGCCTTTTGATTCAACGCTCGCAGTGCAAGTATTTTTGACCACTTGGGAGTCAACGATCATTAATCTAGCCCAGTTTCTTTTTTTTAACCTGTTCCCGTGTTGCCTCAGAAAGACGCGTCATCAGGTTCTCAATCGCACCCGCCGCTCGCCATTGTTTATAGTGTGCCAATAGACCGTTGAATAGGGCGGCAGGTCTTTCGGTAAGTCTCCCAACTACAGCCATTTTTGAGTTGATAGAGAACTCCATCTAGAATTTCTCGTTTGGTCCAATTAGACAGTCTAGTTTGTTTTTTGGGAGGCAATACTTCTAACAGAAACGGTTCAAGGCGTTCCCATTCTTGATCCGTTAAACTGCTGGAATAGGCCATAGGACTGGGGATATAAGTTTTTTATGTTATTTAACTATACTCTATTGATCTCAAATGGATTCTTATAGACTACATCTTGGGGCCGATCGCCTGTAATCTATAGAGAAGTTATTTTAGATTTTGGTGCACAGTATGGAAGTCATTCCGGCGATTGATTTATTGGGCGGAAACTGTGTTCGGTTGTATCAAGGCGATTACGATCAATCCGAAGTTTTTGGCAAGGATCCGATCGCTATGGCTAAGCAATGGCAAGACCAAGGCGCAACCCGGCTTCATCTTGTGGATCTTGATGGTGCAAAAGATGGTGAACCCGTCAATCTTCCGGTCATTGCCAAAATTGTTGAAGCGTTGACTATTCCGGTACAAGTGGGCGGTGGATTGCGCGATCGTAACCGAGTGTCACAGCTTTTGGGATTGGGAGTACGAAGTGCAATTTTGGGGACCATAGCGGTCGAAAATCCAGCGCTTGTTGGTGAATTGTGCAATGAATTCCCCGGACAAATCATTGTGGGAATTGATGCCCGAAATGGCAAAGTTGCGACTAAAGGTTGGCTCGAAACATCAGAAGTCGATGCTGTTGAATTAGCGGAACGGATGAGTAAATTAGGTGCTGCTGCAATTATTTATACCGATATTCACCGGGATGGCACGATGCAAGGCCCAAACCTAGACGCACTACGGGAATTGGCTCAAAAAATAACGATTCCTGTGATTGCATCCGGCGGCGTGAGTTCTGTAACAGATTTGCTGAGCTTGTTGAGTTTGGAAAGTATTGGGGTGACGGGTGCGATCGTGGGCCGTGCGATCTATACGGGTGATGTTGTGCTGAAGGAGGCCATTCGTGCGGTGGGCAATGGTCGTTGGCAGGATGTTCCGTTGGATTTGGGACAAAGCGCAATTTGTTAATGATCGGGCGGGCGATCGGCAACTCCGATATACGGAAACGTTCTGCCTAATATCTGCCTAATCATAGTTGTAATGCTTAGATATCGGCTGAGCAGCCAAAATTCACGGTTAGGTTTCTAAAATCTGAGGGAATGTTAGAAGTGCAGATGCGATCGCACTGTCTCCCTCAGTAAACCCCAACCTATGAACCCTCCAGCAAGCACCTTCCCTAATTTATATCCTGAAATTAGTGGCTATACCATCGTTAAGAGAACTGTATCTGGGGTCTCGGATAGCTACCATTTCTGGCATTGTCGAACCCTTGAGCTTGGAACTCCTGGAGAATAGCTATGCTTTGGTGATGGAGAATGGGGTGGGGTTTCCTTAGGCACGTATATCCAGCAGCAGTCATTGAATCTCGTGGATATATTGACGATCGCCCTCAAAATCGCCGACGTTCTTCATGATCTGAGCCAGCATTGGGTGATACATAAAGACATTTAGGCGTGACGCTGTATCAACTATTGAGCGACAGCTTGCCGTTTACCTCAGACAATCCACTGGAACTGATGCATTGTCATATTGCTAAGATACCCGTGCCCGTTAATCAAGTGAATCCGGCAGTGCCTGCTATGGTGACGGCGATCGTAGAGAAGCTGATGGCGAAAAATGCAGAAGATCGCTATCAAAGCACCCGAGGACTGAAGTACGATCTGGGATAGTGTTTGACCGAGTGGAGAGCTAGCGGAGAGATTCCAGCGTTTGAACTGGGCGATCGGGATTTGAGCGATCGCTTCTTGATTCCCGAAAAACTCTACGGTCGTGAATCCGAAGTTAAACTATTAGTAGATGCCTTCGATCGTGTGGCTGAGGGTAGTTCAGAACTGATTCTAGTCGCCGGATTTTCGGGTATTGGCAAAACAGCGATCGTCAATGAAGTCCATAAACCGATCACCCGTCAAAACGGCTACTTTATCAAAGGCAAGTTTGACCAATTCATTTGACTTGGCCACAATTGTTTTAAAACAATCACCCGCCGATACTGCAATGGCATTCTGGAAAGCAGTGCAAGAAAGCTTGCTGGTGACGACGAGCCAAGTCAAGTCTACAAGTTTTCTCAGTCAGCCGATTCAGATCTGTCGAACGCGGAGAATATAGCCAATCCGGTCTGTCGTTTTTTGCACGATCGCATCCAACAAGCGGCCTATTCCTTGATTTTGAAAGCCATAGAGCAGAAATTCACTACCGCATTGCTCGATTATTAGTCGCCCACTTCACAGTCGCCACCCAAGAAGATCGCATCTTTGAAATTGTTGGCCATTTGAATCTGAACAGCGATTTGATTATTAATCTCGTTGAACGGTTCGATTTAGCACGATTAAGCCTAATGGCAGGGCGCAAAGCTATCAGTTCCACGGCCTATGGTGCAGCTCTCACGTATTTGAATCAGGGCATTGAACTATCACCAGAGGATGCCAGGGCGAGATCCTTTGAGTTTGTTAACTTAACGTCAGCTTTGGATAAGATAGGCGGCTAGCAGGCAAAAAAAGGAGGAACCATTAGGCTGAAGTTGTAAAGCAATCAGCAGGATCCTCCAACAGGTCCCCCTTAGAAGACCTGTTTTGCCCTGTCGATGATTTTTGCCAAGCCTTTGAACCGCGATGGA
Organism: Synechococcales cyanobacterium; assembly: GCA_043739065.1. Lineage (GTDB taxonomy): Bacteria > Cyanobacteriota > Cyanobacteriia > Leptolyngbyales > Leptolyngbyaceae > JAAFJU01. The sequence goes on from JAYUEU010000257.1 coordinate 25,428, forward strand.
AAACTCAGTTACTGGGCAACGCCTGAAAATGCGTAACCGTCAGCGGTCCTTGGGCTTGAGTGAAATCATGACGATTCTGATAGCAGTTCACCAAAGTCATTACCGCACTTTCAAAAGCTACTCCCCACATCAGGTCCGTCAATATTGGTCCGATGCCTTTCCAAAACTGGTCAGCTACAGCCGATTTGTGACTTGGATATCCTGTTGTATGATGCCGCTCTGTTGCTATCTGAAAACTTGCTTCAGGGCGGATACAGGAATTAGTTTTGTAGATGCGACGAGTCTTAAAGCCTATACCCCTCGTATCGATTCCCATCAAGATTCAGGCATTGCTGCACGAGGCAAGACTTCTGTAGATTAGGTTTATGGGTTGAAACTGCATCTAGCTGTGAACGAAGGGGGTGCGTTACTCAACATTACCGTGACCTCGGGGAATACGGACGACCGTAAGCCGGTGTTTAATTTGTTGAAAGGGGTTGATGGGACAGGTCTTTGCGGACCGAGGCGATGTCAGCAAGAAACTGGCCAAAGAGCTTCTAGACCGGTTTGGTATTCACTTTTTTGCCCAGCCTCGCCGGAACCAGAAGAATCAACTGATGCGGTTAAATGACAAGTTGTTGTCCCGCAAACGTTCGATTGTCGAAACCGGGATTGACCAATTGTAGCTTTGCTTCCCGAAGGGAAGAATATCTCTCAGATGGAGCCTTCTGGCCATCGCAGCCCCACAAACTGCTTTATTAATATTCTCTGCGTGCCTATTGCTTATTGTCATCAACCGAAAAAGCCTGGATTGAGACTGGAGTGGGTTTTAGCCCCTACTGCTTAAACAGAACTGATATTAATTAGGATCTGATGGATTGATGATTTCATCAAAATTTGGAGCGGCTTGATGGAGTTGTAAAGAAATTAAATCAAGCAACAAATCTGGATGACGACTTGATGAAATGGCAACAACCAAAGCAGGACGAAGTTTTACTTGTTTGAGGTCTGCTTGAGGAAAACGGATTAGAACGATATCATCTACATTCATTATCGATAAACTTCTTGAGTATCTTCTAATGTGTACTCAATTTCATCTTCGTCGCGGAAAAAGCTGTAATGAAAACTCTTGC
>JAYUEU010000258.1:0-3652 GCA_043739065.1 Synechococcales cyanobacterium
AAAGCGATCGCTGTTCAGATCCGAGAAATCTTTCACCATTACACGGATCTTGTCGAACCTGTGGCATTAGATGAGGCGTATCTTGAAAACCAAGGAGAATAAGTTTAGTATTGCCTCTGCACAGGAGATTGCCCAATTAATCCGATCGGACATCTTCAAAGCAACGCATCTCACAGCTTCAGCGGGAGTATCTGGGAATAAGTTCTTGGCTAAGATGGCATCAGGTTTGAATAAGCCCAATGGAATGTCTTTGATTTTGCCCCATGAGGGATTGGATTTTGTGGCTCAGTTACCGATCGAGAAGTTTCATGGAATTGGTAAAGTAACCGCGACGAAGTTGCATGAAATGGGAATCTTCAGTGGTGCAGATTTGCGAGAACGATCGCACTCTGAATTAATTGCAAAGTTTGGGAAAGTGGGACGATTTTATTATCAGATCTCGCGAGGAGAGGACGATCGGTTGGTGGTGGCGAATCGGGTGCGAAAGTCGGTGAGTGTAGAGACTTCCTATGACCCGGATTTAAACGATCGGCTCAGTATTGAACAAGCATTGGAGCAAGTGGCGATCGATCTTCATGCCCGATTGGAGAAAGCAGAAATCAAAGGCCAGACTTTAACGTTGAAGGTTAAGTTTGCAGATTATTCTCAGGTGACGCGGAGTGTGACGCAAACGGTGGCTTTTACGGGGGTGCGATCGATTCAGGATTCATCTCGACGATTATTGGGAGCCTTGGATTTGGAAGGGCGATCGGTGCGGCTATTGGGATTGGGAATTGGGAAGTTGATGAATGAGGAGCAAGATTTCCAACAGTTAATACTGGAGTTTTGAGTATCCTAATCCTGTACGAAACTCAGGAAATTTATAGCTCAATAGTAATGAGCAGTAATGAGCTGCGCTATGATAAATTAAGCTAGCGATCGTGCTGAAATAGATGTCGAAACCTTTGATGCCGTAAAGCGTTGAGCAGGAAGCTCCGGTACCGCGATTATTTCTGTAAATGCTCAAGTTTGTGAGAATATACTACAAATTATTTAGGGAAAAAAGCATGACAAGAAGATAGCAGACGAAGAAGAGTATACATTTCCATACGGGAGCTAGCTCTGGCAGGATACGGGATATCAGCCAGACGGAGTGGAAGTCCGTCAGCCGAAGAAAAAGCCTCGTGGCGGGGAACTGAGTGCGGAAGAGAAAGCAGCAAATCAATTGATTTCAAAAGTTCGGGTGAAAGTAGAGCATTATATTAGTGGAATTAAACGCTGTAAAATAGTGGTTCATAAATTTCGATATCATTATGCGGATGTGATAATCGAGACTGCCTGTGGTCTGCACAATTTTCTGTGTCTAAGGGGCAAAAAAGGAAGTTAACTGTCTGAAATCGGCCTAATCTAGGGAGTAAATGAAATAGAGAGGGATAAAACAAGAATAAAAGTGATGAATGTAGTCCATGAATAAATATTTTTTCAATATAATTAATACTCACTATTTCCTTTAATATCTAATGCGCGTTCCAGCTTATAAGTATAGTAGAAGCTTGCGAGGATTTAGCGAAGAATTTGACCGATATCAGCAGAATATAAATCATATCATGATGTCGTGAAGCGATCGCTAAACAGAGTGGGAATACTGAGCTTGTATCATTGCTCTAATCTATTCCACTCTTTCTCATTATGATTGCTTCAGTGTGTTTTCTTTTCTCCGATCGCGATTCCATATAGGATGCCCTACATACTAGTGAGCAGAATTACTATGACTTGATTGAGAAAAAAGTATGGATATGGCATTTCCCATGGATTGGGAAGGTAAATTCATCTATATACCTTCCCAATATCAGAAAGTTTTAGGGAAGGGTCAGGTTTCATCAAAGTCTGTTTTGGCACTATTCGATTGGAGTTGACGTTGCATTGATTTTATTAATTTCACTTGATACGGATCAGCATTTTTTTGCCAAACTACTCGATGTCCCTGAAGATCAGCGCAGCATTTTTCTAGGCGATCGAGCCATCCTTTTCGAGTTCCGATCATTTTGGGATTATCCAATAGTCCCCACCGTTCTTCCTGGCGCGTCAATTTGGAGAATTTCTCATATCGCGGATAAGCCTGGGAAACAAATGTTTCTTTACGATGCAAGATTGGTGGGTTGTCTGAGGAGTCATAATCACGATACGTAACCTTGAGGTCTCGCAAATCCACTTGCATACTTGTATGTAGGCTGGGATGAGGATCTGTATCAAACTTGGGATAAAACAAATAGGAAATCTTAGGTTTAGTAGTGCTGAATTTAATGAGTGTTGCACCATCCATACGTCCTATGGTTCTTGAAGCACAGCCTTCGTAAAGTCTCAATACTGGGTCGATTTCTTCTAATGCCGATACATGCACGTAGAGCGAGTCAGGTAAAATCTTCCCAATCTTGCTTTTTCGGCAGCAAGATGCAATACAACTTAAATCACCGAGGCCAAACAGCATCTCATCAGCTTGTTCGCAAGCTTGACGATAGGAGCCAAATAGGATTTTTATGTCGTTTTGGACTTCGATTGCAAGTTGGCCAATTCTTGGACGATTCCCAAATTTTGTCAAAGCGAGATAAACCATTAAGTCCTGTTGTCGAGTATGAGTAATCGCTCCCCATTCCTCGGTATCAGTCGCTTGCACTATCACCTGAAAGGCTCGACGAAGACTACCAAATTCTAAATTGATGGCTATCTCACTTGCTAGTTCATCTCTGATGGGCAAGCGTCCTCGCTCGGTGAAAAAGGCTATGAGTGGACTCAAAAGTTGCTGATAATCCTCGAAGCGTTTGTTGGTATGTCGAATTCTAGGTGTTGTTGTACGCGATCGAAATCGTGATGCTCGAAAGATTTCAGCTTGAGCCTCATCTCGAAAAATAAAATAGATCCCTAAAGCAACAGGAATTGCGTCTACGCCTAATACTTGATCGATGTAGGCTTTTAACTCTTCTTGTTCATAGTATTTTTGAAAGGTGTTACGACGAGTTACGATGCCGTCGCCGTAGGCAATCTGATCTTTGCCCTGAATCACTAATACTTGTGCTGCAACGATCAAAACTCTGCCAGTGAGGCTCCATGCGGTAGTGAGCGTATCTCGCCGCTCGGTCTGGGACTCTATCACATTAATGATGTATCCCAAGTTGACAACATCAGAAGGATGTCGCGGAGCGTGAGGTCGATAGAAGGGATCCCAGCCCTCAGAGGAGATGCCTTTAGCCGATAATCTGGCCACATCACCGCCCTGCCCGCAACCATAATCGAGAAAATTTGTATCTGAACCTAATAATCCTGCTTCCACGGCCAACCGAACGGGTTTAGATAGGTCGTTGCGAGAGATTGCAGCTTTGTGCCGATCGATTGAGGCGGTTGTGTAGGATTCAGGGCTTAGATTAGTCATAAAAATCAGCGACATGAAAAGCAGAAAGCACTATGTTATCGCTCCTATTGTTGAAAATTTTATGCTATCTACAATATTTCTTAGACTTTTACAGGTTCTTCTGTCATAACCGTAGCATCTAGATATAGTATGGAGCGTTGGCAGATTTGCATCTATGATGTAGATCAAATGTTCTCCTCCTCCGTTAGAGCGTATGGTACGGCAAGAAATCCTCGATTTAAAGCTCCTTAGTCCACAAATGGTTCC
>JAYUEU010000259.1:0-7293 GCA_043739065.1 Synechococcales cyanobacterium
GAAAAATCTACTAAAACCCTATCGATTTAACGTATATTGCCTATTTGTCTAGTCTATAGCCCTAAACTAAGACTGTCAAATAAATCACCTATTACCCGATCGGATAACCGTTGATTTTCTCAAAACAGTGCTACATTGAAATCGCTCAACTATTTGATCAAGTGATTAAGTGCGTATGGTTACCAGAATCCTCACGAGTGAAGGTCGTCAAATACAGGATGTTCAGTCCCAGAACAGTGAAGAACGAGTAGCTGTTACCGACGGATACAAAGGCTTGCAAAGTGTCACAAAAGAGGCGGCTCGCAATCTTTCTGTTACGAATAACACCCCCGCTCAGGTCTCAGGAATCACCCCCAGATGGTTATTCCATTTTCTGCCCTGGGTTCAAGTCCAGACTGGAACTTATCGGGTTAATCGAACCAAGGTTGTACTAAAGCCAAGTCCTAAAATTTCTGTTCAATATAATAATGGCTTTACAGCGGTTGAACCCGAGAATCTTAGGGTTGTCCCATTGCTGAATCCCCTAGGTGGCGGCGAATCTCTGGCGATCGCTAATCAATTTCAAGCCGAGCATTTTTCCGTTGGCGTGACCCCAATTATTGCAGGGCAGTCCAATGATAAATTCTATATTATTGTTCAAGGAAAATTAGAAGCTACCGTTCATGGAGATCAAGGCGAACAACTCCGTGCAAGTGTAATCAGTGAAGGGGATTACTTCGGTGAGGAGAACCTCTACGAAGACGTACCTAGCTCTGTAACAATTCGAGCGTTAACTCCTGTGGACGTGTTGTCGATTTCACGCGCCAGTTTTGAACAGGGATTGGGGCAATCTTCTGAATTACAAGAGCGGTTCCAGCAAACGATTCGCGATCGTCAACAGCTAGCTACCTTTCTCAATCAATTTGGAGAAGAGCGGGTTGCGCTTAGTGCGGGGCATCAAGGGGAAGCGGAAATTCCCACATCCTATATTGATTACGAAGAGGAACCCCGCGAGTATGAGCTAAGCCCGATTCAAAGTGTGTTGCGGATACATACTCGGGTCAGCGATCTATACAATGACCCCATCGATCAATTACGCGAACAATTACGCCTGACGATCGAAGGATTGAAGGAGCAACAAGAATGGGAACTCATCAACAATCCCAGCTTTGGACTTCTCAATAACGTCGCACCCGCTATGCGCCTCAAACCGCGTTATGGCCCACCCACCCCGGATGATCTTGATGACCTAATTGCACGAGTTTGGAAAAAGCCTGCCTTCTTCCTTGCACATCCTCGCGCAATCGCTGCCTTTGAACGGGAATGCACACGTCGGGGTGTCCCGCCCGCTACAGTCAACCTATTTGGCTCTCCCTTCCTTACCTGGCGTGGAATTCCCTTAGTTCCCTGTGACAAGTTAGAGGTCAAGGACCGTACGAACAACCCTAATGGCCCGGGTAAAACGAATATCTTGCTCGTTCGGGTCGGTGAAAAAGAGCAAGGAGTTGTGGGTCTCCACCAGATAGGCATTCCAGGGGAACACCTACCCGGTCTGTCTGTCCGGTTTATGGGCATTGATACCCAAGCAATTAGTTCATATCTCCTAAGCCTATATTCGTCCTGCGCAGTGCTCACGGATGATGCGATCTCGTCCTTAGAGAATGTTGAAGTCGGTTATTACCATGAATATACCTATACCCAAGTCTAATCAGGGTGTAGAACCCATCCGGGGAGTGGAGTCTGGTCACATACTACCCCTGGATGCGGAACCACTACTGACACCTGAGTTCATCCAGTCCTTGGCTAATCAAATGTATCAAAGTACGCCCGAGTCTCTAATCTTGCCATCCAGTCCCACAGGGAATTCTGTGCCAACAGACTTTCCTCTGCGGCGGCCATCAGCTCCAAGTGGGTCTAGCCTGGTGAATTCTGGTGGTCTTTTGAGTCCATCAGACGAGGATGGATTAACAGCGATCGCCCGTGGTCTGTACGACCAAATGCAGTCTGCGGATCTGGACCCAAGGCTTGGCATAACTCTGAAGCAACTCGGAAGCCCTGAACGATCGAGCAATCTTGCTCAACCCACCCACAGAAAATCTGAAGCCACAGCGCACGATTCGACCTCACCCCTCTATCCTGCCGCCAATCAGCCGAGCTTTTATTTTCTTCAGGACCCCAGCTCAGTCAGCCCGCTATCACCTGCGGTAGTGGACACGACGGGACTGACAGAAGAAGCAGTACGCCGTAGGACGTTACAGGATATAGCTTTACCTGATATAGAGTTAACAAGGCAGACTCAATTTACCGAGTTCCCCCGGACAGACTTGAGTTCAGCAACTCACGCCCCTGAAGTCCAGAACCTGCGATCGCCGGGACGTGCTAGCTCTCCCCGTAATGGAACGGCTGCTGACAGTGGAATCTTCGAGGTTGACGTGATTCGACGGGATTTCCCAATCCTGCATCAACATGTCAACGGTAGGCCATTGATCTGGTTCGACAACGCAGCCACCACTCAAAAACCCTACGCTGTTATTGATAGCCTGTCTCGCTTTTACGATCGCGATAATTCCAATATTCACCGAGCAGCTCATACTTTGGCCGCCCGTGCCACAGACGCCTACGAATCGGCGCGGGAGAAAGTTCAGCGCTTTTTGGGAGCGGGCGAAGCTTCCGAGATTGTTTTTGTGCGGGGTACAACCGAGGCTATCAACCTCGTCACGCAGAGCTACGGGCGCAAGTTCCTGAGGGCAGGCGACGAAATCATCCTCTCTACCCTCGAACACCACGCCAACATTGTCCCCTGGCAGATGCTTGCCCAGGAAACCGGAGCTATCCTTAAGGTCATCCCGATCAACGATCGCGGCGAAATCCGTATGGATGAATATAGCCGTCTGCTGGGTCCCCGCACCCGTTTTGTCGCTGTGACTCAGGTTTCCAACTCCCTAGGGACGATTCTCCCCGTAGCAGAAATCACCCACCTTGCCCACCGCCATGGTGCCAAGGTTCTGATTGACGGTGCCCAAGCGGTATCTCACATGCCTGTCGATGTCCAGGCGATCGACTGTGACTTCTACGTGTTCTCCGGACACAAACTTTTCGCACCCAGCGGCATCGGTGTGCTTTATGCCAAGGCCGAACTCCTCGAAGCTATGCCTCCCTGGCAGGGCGGTGGCAGCATGATTCGCCATGTCACCTTTGAGGAGACGGTCTATAACGATCCTCCGGCCAAGTTCGAGGCTGGAACCCCCAATATTGCTGATGCTGTGGGACTCGGTGCGGCGATCGACTATATCACCCGACTCGGGCTGTCTAACATTGAGCGCTATGAACACAATCTTACTGACTATGCCACGGAGCAACTTTCCCATATTCCGGGGTTGCGGCTAATTGGCACAGCAGCCCACAAAGTTAGCGTGGTTTCCTTTGTCTTGGATGACATCCCTACTGAGCAAGTGGGGCAACGTCTGGCCCAGGAAGGAATTGCTGTCCGAGCAGGTCATCACTGCGCCCAACCCAGCCTGCGTCACTTTGGCCTCACTGCGAGTGTGCGCCCGTCCCTAGCGTTCTATAACACTCAGGGCGAAGTCGATCGCCTAGTTGAGGTTATTAAAACCTTGCGATATCGCTAGAGTCAGATCCCCAAAGCCCTTTCCATGTAGAGAGGGCTTTGAGTTGAATGAACCCACCCAGGGCAAAAAACCAACTCTTGAGACCCCTTATGTCAAGTAAATCTCTCCCAATTTCCCCAGCCACCAAACGTTCTACACCAGCACCTACGATCAAACAGTCGCCTCAACAGCCTGTGTATTCTTTGTTAGAACTTATCAAAGCTGACTTTCAGATCATTCTGGAAAAGGATCAGGCTGCTACTAATGGTCTTGAAGTCTTACTTTTCTATTCTGGACTGCACGCGCTCTGGATGTATCGCATCGCCCATATCCTCTACGGCTGGAAAGTCCCCTTAATCCCGCGAGGAATTTCCCAACTTAGTCGTTGGTTGACGGGCATTGAAATTCATCCGGGTGCCCAGATCGGTAAGAGTGTTTTTATTGACCATGGCATGGGGGTGGTGATTGGCGAAACGGCAATCGTAGGAGACCATGCTTTGATCTATCAAGGTGTCACCTTAGGGGGCACTGGCAAAGAGATTGGTAAACGCCATCCTACCCTAGGCAACCATGTTTTGGTGGGGGCTGGAGCCAAGATTCTAGGAAATATTACCATTGGTGACCAAGTTTGGGTGGGAGCCGGATCGATCGTCCTGCGCGATGTTCCAAGCAACTGCACCGTCGTCGGAGTGCCCGGTCGGGTAACCCGCAATGAGCAGCAAAATCATATTTCTGTTGCGACTGATTGTCTGCCAGATCCAGAAGCCGCAGTCATTAGAAATTTATTTGAGCGCATTAAGCATTTAGAGACCCAAATCGGGCAATTACAGACTCAAGTCTCCGCTATAGAAGTTGAACCTCAGAGTTCATCTTCTGAAATCATTCGATCGGAGAGCGATCGAGCAGTTGAAGAGTTTCTCAATGGTGCAGGAATTTAGGAGGCACTGGGCACAGGTAACTGGTACGGATGGCGTCCGATGTTTAAAATTCCATGCGGGCGCTTTTATTTCCTACTGATCTAAATTTGAGTGCTAGGGACATTTATAAATTGCATAAAGCCAGATTTTAAATGGAATCTATCGAGTTGGATAGCCTGTGATTTGCTGCGGTCCAGTTCGATCGTCCTCCCCAGATTCCAACGTTGCAACTAACTTAGATTCCAATCGATCGTCACCAATTCCCCCATAAATGCGCTTTCAACTCTCAACCGCTGCATCCTACAAGTCACATTTGCAGGCGCACCACCAGAATAGGAAATTCAACCCGTAACATCCTCTAATACCGCGCTTGGTTGGTTTCAAAATCAGGTCAAACAACATTTCGCCACTGTAAATCAGCATAGAAATTCCACGAGTTAGAGATTCGATTCTCAACCCGTATTGCGCATTCCCGCTGCAATGCCGTTAATGGTCAACAGCGCACCTCGCAACAGTTCACCTTTGCTATAGCGCGATCTCACCATGCCACTGGCGGTACTGCTCTTGTGTTGACGTAGACGTTTCAACAAAGACACCTGAAGGAAGCCCAACGGAACAATTGTCCCATTTCGCAACCGCACCGATCGTTGTAATTCTTTGTCGCCGTCCAGTAGTTTCTGATGGCCTGTGATGGTCAACACAACGTTGCGAGTGGTGTGATATTCGGTGGTAATGATATTAAACAACCGATCGAAGCGTTCCCGATCGACCTCTGGAGAAAGCTGTTGAACGTAATGTTCTGCGATTTGTAAATCAACTTTTGCCAGCGTCATTTCAACTTTAGAAATCACCATTTTAAAGAACGGCCATTTCGCATAGAAATATCGCATCAACCGTAAATTTTCAGGTCGCTCGTCCAGAAACTCTTGCAGGGCCGTCCCTACGCCGTACCAAGCAGGCAATAGAAAACGACTCTGTGTCCAACTAAAGACCCAAGGAATCGCCCGCAAACTCTCCAAGTCCTTTTTTCCGCCGCGCCGTGCTGGACGAGAACTGATTTGGAGTTGACTGATTTCTTCGATCGGGGTGACCTGATGGAAAAAGTCAATAAAATCGGGTTCTTCGTAAACTAGTTGACGATAATGAGTGCGCGATCGGGTCGCCAACTCTTCCATTAACGTATGCCAATCCTGAATATCATCAAACTTTGTTCCCAACAAGCTGCCCTGAATTACTGCTGTGGTGGCCGTTTCAAGGTTATACAGCGCTAGCTCGGGCAGCGAATATTTGGACGCTAGAACTTCGCCTTGTTCGGTTATTTTGATTCGCCCGCGCATACTTTCGCCCGGTTGTGCCAAAATCGCTTCATAAGCCGGACCGCCGCCTCGTCCAACGGATCCACCACGCCCATGGAAAATCCGTAACTCAACGCCATAGTTGTGGGCAACCCGCTGAAGAGCTTGCTGAGCTTTATGAATTTCCCAGTTACTGCTGAGGAATCCTGAGTCTTTGTTGCTGTCGGAATAGCCCAACATTACTTCCTGGACGGGAATTGATTGAAGTTCAGCTTCTGTTGCATTTGGTCCGCCCGAAAGCATCTCGCGATAAAACGGCAATTCAAATAATTCCGTCATCACAGCGGTGGCTTTCTGCAAATCTTCTACTGTTTCAAACAGCGGTACGACTTGAATGGTGGCCGTCTTGTTGATCGGATCGTATAGACCCGCTCCTTTACAAAACAGCATGACTTCTAGCAAATCGCTCAATTCGTGGCTCATGCTAATCACATAAGACTTACAAATCCGATTGCCGAATTCACGCTGAAGCGATCGCACCATCCGAAAGGTTTCGATCGCTTCCTTGGTCTTGTCAGAAAAGGTCAGTTCACGGGGAATTAAGGGACGACGGGTTTGAATTTCTTGACATAAGAATGTGACCCGATCGGCCTCGCTCATGTCGTTGTAAGACTGCGGCAAGATTTGCAAATACTCCACAATTTCCGCCACTGTGTCGGAATGTCTTGTACTTTCTTGACGAATGTCTAAATGGGTCAAGGTAAAGCCAAAAATCTCGACTTGGCAGATCAAATGCTCCAAATCCCGGCAGCTCAAGCCTGTCTCTTGTAGATTTCGCTGAATCAACCGCAGCTCATCTAGAAACTCTTCGCCCGATCGGTAATAGCTATGGATATCCCACTCGATGTTCTCCGGTTGTTGCCAATCGCCATCAAACAAAATTTGGTTTCGATCGCGAGTATTCTCCAGCCGTTTTTCAATGTAGGCCAGCTTCAGACGATAAGGTTCTTGGCGATAGCGAATCGACAATTTGTCATACACCAACGGGAGTTTAATCCGATCGGCTTCCAATGACTCCAACAAATCTGGTAGCACATCGCTCCAATGCAAACTCAAACTCAACAAATCGGTCAGTCGTTTAATGGACTGAAGATATTTCGCCAGCACAAGCTTTCGCTGATAACAGGCCGTTTGCCAGGTCACTTGCGGTGTTACTGATGGGTTCCCATCCCGATCGCTGCCGACCCAAGACCCAAACCGACAAAAATCATACTGCGGCAATCGCATCTCAGGAAATGAGGTTTGAAGTGCCTGTTGAAGTCGGAGATATAGATTCGGCACTGCGTCAAACAACACTTCCTCAAAATAATGCAGCGTGTAATCCACCTCATCAAGGACTGTTGGCTTGAACTGGTGCAGCTCATCAGTCCGCCACCACAACCGAATCTCTTCAGTCAACCGATCGCGCCAAGACTGAGCTTCCCAAGAATCAGG
>JAYUEU010000260.1:0-17325 GCA_043739065.1 Synechococcales cyanobacterium
GCCACGGCATCTTCCAGCCCTTTCTCCGGTGCAATCCGTCCTACCCAAGCATAAAAATTTTCGGCATTCTCGCAAAATGGATATAACGACAAATCAAATCCATTCATTACACAATGGGCAAAATCTAATCCATCTTTAAAACTTTTCGCCTGAACTATACTATGCACCGCGATCGTATGTGGGTAAGACGAAGCTACTGAAGTAATGATTTGATCCATCGCATCAGAAAGAGAACCCATACTAACTAAATGTCCAATAGGGGTTGTAAAAAACGGCGTGAGATAGAATGGCAACCAATCATAGGCAAAATTGACAATCACGTCATAATTCTTTTGCACCGATCGGGCATAGTCCCACATATTCGACAACACAGAATCCGACGGCATCGTAATCAATGCATCGCGCCCTTGACTTTGGGCAATAATTTGTAAATTCCCAGCAATCTCAACGACAGAAAATCCATCTAATTGCGAAGTTTCTGGCGCAACTACTGTAATGTAATGGCCTGCATTCGTAAGCGCTATTGCCAAATTTTTTAGTGTCAGTTCGACACCACCGCCCAGTCCCGTCCCCAGTGCGCCAACGGAAGTAGAGACAAACAACAATTTGAGCGATCGCATACAGGCTATCCAATTCATTGGGGACTTATCGCGCAATCATACAGGTTCACTTCCCTCGGTGCAATTATCTTGAACTAACGTTGTCCTGGATCGTCGTCGCACACCAAGTTAATTGCCGGAGTCCAAGAATAGATCCTCGAATTAGTCGTAAAGCCGCCATCGGACGCAGTATAAAAGCACGAACCAGCTCGATCGGTTTTAGCGCGCCATTAACATCAAAGACCTGTGACAAATCCGGCAAGTCTCCCACAACAGCATCACTTATTACGCGCATCACAGTTACCCCAATTCCCCGTTGTCGCATAAATTCTAAAATCCATATACTTTCCATATCCACTACATCACAATTAGTCTCAGCATTAAGCGATCGTTTATCCGTTGTCTTTGTAATTACCGTATCGATCGTTACAGCATTCCAACTAACATTAATTTGATTGCTAAGGAGATCATCGACAGGATTACATTGATATTGATTTCCCGATCGATCGCAACAGGTTTCATAACACCCTATTTGTCCAACAATGCCATCATTTGTCAAGGCTCCACATAATCCCAAAACCATTACCTGAGTCACGCCATGGAACCGATCGGACTCTTGTTTAAGAAATCCTTTAACCGCAGGCCCAGCCGGAATAGCCAGAACTTGCAAAATAGGCTTAGATTGTGATTTAGACTGTGATTTAGATTTGGATTTGTTCAATCCATCCATAACCGCTTTAAATTCTGCACCCTGTGGGACTAGGATAAGTATTGTCATGGTGAATTATTTATTAATACATTAAAAAAATGAAAGCTTTTGTTACAGGCGCTTCGGGATTTCTTGGGACTAATTTAATTCATTTACTCCTAAATCAAGGCTTTGAAGTCCGATCGATGGTGCGTTCTAGTAGTTCTATTTCTCATCTTAAAACGCTTCCTGTCGAACTTGCCTATACTGATTTAAATTCACCCCGTTTAGCATTTCACTTAGAAGGATGCGACGTATTATTTCATGTTGCGGCTCAGTATTCCCTTTGGCAATCCGATCGTGACCTACTTCATCAATCCAACGTCGTCGGCACTCGCAATCTCCTAGCCGCTGCCAAACAAGCTGGAATCCAGCGAACCGTCTACACTAGCTCCGTCGCCGCGATCGGACTCAATCCTAATTTAACTCAGGGCCAATTCACCGACGAATCCTACCAATCTAAACCTGAAAACCTAATCGGTGCATACAAACAATCTAAATATTGGGCCGAACAAGAAGCGATCGCCGCTGCAAATTTGGGTCAAGATATTGTCATTGTTAACCCCACCAGTCCGATCGGGCCTTGGGACGCAAAACCTACGCCCACGGGAGAAATTCTACTCCGATTTTTACGCCGCCAAATGCCTGCAACGGTTGATACTGGATTAAACTTTATCTCCGTCGAAGATGTATGTTGGGGCCATTTACTTGCATTACAAAAAGGAGTCGCGGGCGATCGATATATCCTCGGCCATCAAAATCTAACCTTACGAGACTTTTTAACCCGTCTATCTAAATGCACAAACATTCCCGCACCGCGTTTGCAAATTCCCCACTGGCTCCCGATCGCCGCCGCCTGGATTGATGAAACAGTATTAACGCAATTAGGAAAGCAACCGACGATCGCCCTAGACAGTGTGCGGATGTCACAACAAAAAATGTATTACAACTCAGCCAAAGCAATCACTCACCTTGGCTTACCTCAAACAGATCTGAATACCGCGATCGAATTAGCCGTGAAATGGTATCGCGATCGAGACTATTTCTAAAACGCGGTCTAAATTCTAGAACTGCTTCAAGAACCGCAAATCACTGGTATACAACCGACGAATATCATCAATTTGGTGCATCACCATCGCCAATCGCTCAACCCCAAAACCCGCCGCAAAACCCGTATAAATTTCCGGATCATAACCAACGGATTTCAATACATTTGGGTCCACCATTCCACACCCCAAAATCTCCAACCAGCGCCCTTTCCACATCACATCAACCTCTGCCGATGGCTCCGTGAACGGGAAGAAACTCGGACGGAATCTCACCTCAATATCATCGCCTAACAATTCCTGCAAAAACACCTTAATCGTGCCCTTCAAATCATTAAACGTCAGACCTTCATCCACCGCCAAAATCTCAACTTGATGGAACACTGCCGAATGGGTCGCATCCACCGTATCGCGGCGATAAACCCGGCCAGGAACCACAATCCGAATGGGCGGATCATTATTTTCCATATACCGAACCTGCACTGTAGAGGTATGAGTCCGTAGCAAATTCCCATCGGGCAAAAACAAGGTATCCTGCATATCTCGCGCCGGATGGTCAGCCTGGAAATTCAACGCTTCAAAATTGTAATAGTCCGTCTCCATCTCCGGCCCTTCCGCCACCAGATAGCCCAAACCCACAAAAATATCCAGCACATTATCAATAGTGCTATGCAAAGGATGGCGACGACCTTGCGGACGATAACTTCCCGGCATGGTCACATCCAAGGTTTCCGCATCTAGCCGGGTCTGGATTGCAGCGGCTTGAAGACTGCTTTTTGATGCATCAATCTGAGTCTGAATCGCATGTTTCACTTCATTCGCCAACGCTCCAAGCTTAGGCCGATCGGCTGGATCCAGTTTCCCCATCCCGCTCAGGACTTGAGGAATTGGACCTTTTTTCCCCATATACTTCACCCGGAGTTGCTCCAGCGCATCAAGGTCGTCGGCTTGGGCAATCAGTGCGATCGCTTCATTTCGGATTTGCTGTAATTGAGCTTCAAGTTCTGACATAACCGGGGAAAATAGGAGTGACACAAAATTTAGTCTCTTCAGTCTAAAGGAAAACACTCGCCCTATGCGCCTTCTCATCAGTAACGACGACGGAATTTTTTCAATGGGGGTCCGCACCCTCGCCAACACCCTCGCCGCAGCCGGACATCAGATCACCGTTGTTTGTCCCGATCGAGAACGATCGGCCACAGGTCACGGACTCACCCTACACCAACCCATCCGCGCCAATTTAGTCGAGGGTGTCTTCGACCCGACAATCACCGCTTGGTCCTGTTCCGGTACCCCTGCGGACTGTGTGAAACTCGCACTATGGTCATTGTTAGATGAAAAACCGGATTTCGTATTCTCAGGAATTAATCAGGGTGCAAACCTCGGCACAGACGTTCTTTACTCCGGCACCGTCTCTGCCGCAATGGAAGGCATCATTGAAGGTGTCCCAAGTCTCGCCATCAGCCTAACGAGCTTCAGCATCAAAGAGTTTCAGCCCGCCGCCAACTATGCACGAGATCTACTGAAGCACTTGATTCAAAATCCACTTAAGGAATTGTTTCTTCTCAACATCAATGTGCCACCTGTGAGTGAATCGGAAATTAAAGGCGCAAAAATTACTCGCCAAGGCGTTAGACGTTATATTGAAGTTTTTGAAAAACGGACTGATCCCCGTGGCAAAACCTATTATTGGTTAGCGGGAGAAGTAGTCGAAGAACTGGAAGATCCAGATGGCGATCGGGAGACTCAGACCGATGTTGAGGCCATTCGAGAAAACTACATCACCATCACGCCATTGCAATATAATTTGACAGACAAAAAAGAGCTGCCCAAATTAAAATCTTGGCTCCCGTCCGGAAACCTCTAATCTGGGCTGAAAGAGGAGAATGGAGACTCTGAATTGTGGGTCAATATTTCGTAGAAAATCTCAAAAATAAGTCATGTAGATGACAAGCAGCAAAACCTCCACACCAGAATGTCGAAATAATGGATTCCGTCACTTTGAAAACTGTGCTAAAGCCAACCGTCGCAGCTCTAGGTAACTTTGACGGCCTTCACCTAGGCCACCGTCAGGTTATTCAGCCCATTCTCACCTATCCCATCGAACAGTCCCTTCTCGGCTGTATGGATCGGACTCATCCGACTGTAGTGAGTTTTTCGCCCCATCCTGTCGAGTTCTTCTCTGGGAAACCCCTTCTCACCTTGACTCCGGGGGATGAGCGCGTGAATGAACTCAATCGTTTTGGAGTCGAGCAACTTGTTCTCTTGCCGTTTACACAAGAACTTGCTAATCTCACCCCAGCCGCTTTTGTTGAAACCGTTTTAGTTCAGCAACTTCAAGCACGTTTTATCAGCGTCGGTGAGGATTTCCGTTTTGGTCATAAGCGGCTTGGGGATGCGAAAATGCTCAAGTCGTTGGCTGCCCAATACAATATTGATGTTGTCATTGTGTCCTTAGAGCGGATTGGCCCCGATCGCATTAGCAGCACCGCCATTCGCAATGCCTTAAAAAATGGCGACTTACCTACGGCTACTCGAATGTTAGGCCGCTCCTACAGTCTCGTGGGCACCGTCGTTCAAGGTCAACAACTCGGTCGCACATTAGGCTTCCCGACCGCCAATCTTGCCCTCCCCTCGAATAAGTTGATTCCCCGCCAAGGCGTATATGCGGTACGAGTCACGATGAATTCGATGGATTCGGACAACTCGACCTTGACCAATTTAGGCGTAATGAATATTGGTAATCGCCCCACGGTGAACGGCTTGACCCAAACTATTGAGGTTCATTTGCTCGATTGGTCAGGAGATCTTTATGGTCGCCAGCTCAATGTGGAATTGTTAGACTTTTTACGATCGGAACAAAAATTTAGCAGTCTTGAGGATCTCAAACGGCAAATCAATCACGACTGTACGATCGCCCGTCAACGACTCTCTTGCGTTGCTTAAAGGTTTGATGGATTTATCATGATTAAATTGCATCAGAGATTTAAAACATTCTGGCTATGATGAGAAGCTGA
The DNA here is from genome assembly GCA_043739065.1 of Synechococcales cyanobacterium. Lineage (GTDB taxonomy): Bacteria > Cyanobacteriota > Cyanobacteriia > Leptolyngbyales > Leptolyngbyaceae > JAAFJU01. The sequence continues at coordinate 5,411 of JAYUEU010000260.1, forward strand.
AAGTAATTTTTTAGCATTATTCCTCAGAGTCACTTAAGAGTCACTTATGCGCGATCGTCTTCATCGTCTTACTGAAAATCTCCACCATGCGATCGTGGGCAAAGACCATGCGATTCAACTCGTACTAGTCGGCTTACTCTCCGGGGGACATGTGTTGCTTGAAGATGTGCCCGGAGTGGGAAAAACGCTGTTGGCGAAATCCTTAGCGAAGTCTATTGATGGAATATTTCAGCGATTGCAATGTACGCCAGATTTAATGCCTACCGATGTGACGGGAACGAATATTTGGAATCCAAAACGGGGCGACTTTGAGTTTTTATCGGGTCCTGTGTTTGCTCATGTCTTATTAGTTGATGAAATTAATCGAGCCACCCCTCGAACTCAAGCGGCACTCTTGGAAGTAATGGAAGAACATCAAGTCACAACAGATGGCGTATCACGATCGGTGCCGATTCCGTTTTTTACGATCGCCACCCAAAACCCCGTGGAATACCAAGGTACTTTCCCCTTACCCGAAGCCCAAATGGATCGCTTTGCCTTGTCCCTATCTTTGGGCTACCCGGACGAGCAAGAAGAACTTCAGATGATTCAGCGGCTTCAGTCGTCCACAAAAGTCACGGAAATTGAACCTTGCATTACCCCATTAGAGATTCAGGAACTTCAAAAAGCTTGCCGAGAAATCCGAGTGGAGCCAGAGCTTCAGGATTATATTTTGCGCCTAGTGCGATCGACCCGAGAGGATAGTGAAATTACCTTGGGAGCGAGTCCTCGGGGAACGGTGGCCATGGTGCGATCGGTTCAAGCTTATGCGTACATCCAAGGGCGAGATTACGCAATTCCTGATGATGTCAAATTCTTGGCTCCCTACGTATTGGCCCATCGCTTAATTCCCGCTAGTGGCCGTCAAGCGAGATCCATCATCGATCGGTTGCTCACTCAAGTCCCCGTCACAGTAAAATGAACCCAAAAATCAACACTATCAAAACCACTTCAGCCGAAACTACTTCAGCCGACGACCAAGAATTCCTCAACTCTCGGATCAAAAAGCTAGGTCTCGAACATATTCAGCGTCATATTTTAATTTGTGCTGATCCCAGTAAACCGATTTGTTGCAGTCAAGCGGAAGGAGTTGTCGCTTGGGAGTATCTGAAGCGCCGCCTACAAGAACTAAAACTAGATGTGCCACAAACCGATCGTCCAAGTTGTGTATTCCGGACCAAAGCCAATTGTTTGCGCGTCTGTACCCAAGGCCCGATTTTGGTCGTCTATCCAGACGGTGTTTGGTACCGTGCCACCACTCCAGAGGTGATTGAGCGGATTATTCAAGAGCATTTATTGAATAATCAACTTGTCCAAGAACACTTATTTTTAACTCATCCTCTCCCAGAAATCCAACCTGAGATAGATTTATCCCAAGGTTCAAAGAAATAGTGAGGTTGAGCCGTATACAATATTACTCAGTAATTATGACAGTATGATTCTGAGTTTTATTGCCTTTCTGCACCCTGGATTTAATAGAGTTTTTCCATTAATCCGCTGTCCAAGGGCGATATCGTAACTTCTACTTTACTGCTGTTAGATGTTCTCTATAATTATTTGGGTATCTTTTTAGATAGTTGCCCTTAGCATGGCAGAAAATTTGGAGCCTGACATCCGTAAGTCTTCTACGATGGAGACATTGTGCAGATAATTGTGGAAATCTACTACATCCGTAAACCTCTTTGAGATCCAGGTAAAATAAGTCAAAATGAAGGACACCAACACTGGGACCCAGAAAAAGCTACTGCTCATCGACGATGACCCCAATCTCATTTTGTTGGTGAAAGACTACCTGGAGTTTCGAGGCTATGAGGTGGTTACGGCTGAAAATGGCCGAGAAGCTCTGGAAGTCTTAGAAAAGCAGACCGTAGACATGATTATTTGTGATGTCATGATGCCGGAAATGGATGGATATTCCTTAGTCAGCGCTATTCGATCGGACCCGAAAACAAGTTGGATTCCGGTTCTTTTCCTCTCTGCCAAGGGACAAAGCCAGGATCGGGTCAAGGGGCTAAATATTGGGGCCGATGTCTACATGGTCAAACCCTTCGAGCCAGAAGAGCTAGTTGCACAAGTTGAGTCTTCGTTGAAACAGGCATCGCGTCTAATTCAACATAAAGATTCAAAGGGAGGAGATTCGTCTCCTAGAATTCAGGTTCCGTTTGATGTTGAACTCACTCCAACGGAACTTCGGGTAGTCCAATTTGTTGCCCGAGGCATGGCGAACCGCGAAATTGCTGAAGAACTGAATGTGAGTCAACGGACTATTGAAAGTCATGTCAGTAATATGTTGGGGAAAACCGGGCTACATAATCGTACGGAGCTTGCGCGTTGGGCGATTGAAAATGGAATGGCGTAGTTGGATATGTAGCCGATCGTAGGTCTACTAGTCCTATCTACTCAATTGAAAACAGCCTCATTCTAACGATAAGAACGAGGCTGTTTTTTAAGGGGTTTAAATCACTAAATCACGATCGATCGCCTAGGAATTCCGCTTAACTTCACATTCAGGGTTTGATGGGTGTTTCGATCGGCGTTGAAGAGGGTGGTGGTGAGGTTGGGATCGGGATAATTGGGGGAATTGGGTTTAATTTCTTCTTGGCAATCTCAAGACGTTTCTCAAGTGGTTGGATCAAATCTGGGCTAAGGGCGAGGCGTTGGGCAAGTGCAGTTGCTTGTTCGTAGGCGGCGATCGCACCGGGATAATTTTGCTGACGATCGCGCATTTGGCCTAGGAAATCTGAGGCTTTCATCGCGTTGTGTAAGTTGTAAACGGCTTGTTCTGAATCAACTAGAAAATCGTAAACCTGCTCAGCAGCGGGAAACCTGTTGGTGCGACGGTAGAGATCTCCGAGTTCAAAAAGAGCGCTACTGCCGTAAGAGTTTTGACTAAGTGTTTGGCTGAGCGTAAAGGTTGTTTGATAGTTCTTTTCTGCATTGACTAGATCTTGAGCTTTGTCGTAATTTTCAGCAAGGCGTAAGGTTAATGCGGGTTGGACTTCGGGCTGGGCGGCGTAGAGAGTGATCAAATCTTGTAATGGCCCGATCGCATTTTTTGGCTGATGGTTTTGCTCAGCAATATACGTGAGTTGAATTAGATACAGTGCCTCACTAGCTGGGTCTTGTGCAAGGCGAGAGAGATCCCGCAAATCTTGATAGGTTCGCTGAGCTTTGGTGTAATGGAACCAATCAAGGTGAATGAGTCCGATGGAATTGAGGGTTTTAAAGAGTTCGATCGGATTATCGGGCAAGGAATTGGGCAAAGCATTCGATCGAAGAGTTTTCAGCCGAGGTTCATAAATAGAAAGTGCAAGCTGAGGTGCTCGCAGGACTTGATAGGCGATCGCTAAATATTCGTTCAATTCAGGGTAACTAGCTTCGTCGAATAGTGGACTCGGAGGCGCTGGATTAGACTGCGGCTGGATTCTAGTTTGAATCATTTGAAGGCGTTCAGTGAGGTCTCGTAAGTCGCGAGTTCGATTATTTTGCCAAGCAACTTCACCAGTTTTAGCGAGCGCAAAAATTTCCTCTCGGAGTCCTAGAAGTCGCCGCAGTCGAAGTTCCCGAAACCAAATCAGAAATGCTTCATCAGATTTTTTCTGGGCAAATAGTGATTGTCCTTCAACATGGAGCGCATCCAAAGCCGATCGCAGCTTTTCTTTCTCTAGATCATTAAGCGATCGACGAGGTTCGATCAACAATTTGGGATCACTTATTAGTGGATCCGCTAGTAGTTTTCCCAATGGGTTGGGTGGGAACCGCTGGGGATCGGGTGCCGTTATCGGCGGATATTCGACTTCAGCAGGAGCGATGACCTCCGGTTTACGATCGATCGGAGGTGGGGTGGCCAAGCTATTGGATCCCAGTAGCAGACTAAAGAGGAGGACAAAGAATGGTGTGTTTTTCGGCTTCATACAGTCTGCGGGATAGGGATCGTAGATCTTTGAGTTAAGACCCGATGATACTATTGATTAGCTTTGAGTGATGAGCTTTGCGCGCGGCTTAAAGTTCCTGGATTGGTTGATGTGGAGTGAGGAAATCTGTGAAAGTTTTGGTTGTGGGTAACGGTGGACGAGAACATGCGATCGCGTGGCGATTGGTCCAAGATGCGTCAATACAGGTAATATGCGTTCCTGGTAATGGCGGAACTGCAACGCTTCCGAGATGTCAGAATCTGGGCTTAACTCAGGATGATTTTGAAGGTATTGCCCGATTTTGTACGGTGAACAATGTTGCTCTAGTCGTGGTTGGCCCAGAAATCCCTTTAGCAGCAGGCATTACAGACTTTTTGCAACGTAAAAATATTAAAGTCTTCGGTCCACAGAAAGCTGGGGCACAAATAGAAGCGAGCAAAGCTTGGGCAAAGGACTTGATGCAGGCCGCAAATATCCCCACGGCCAAATCTGCTGTTTTCACGGATCTGCCGTCTGCTCGTGCTTACGTGGAACGTGAAGGCGCGCCTATTGTGATTAAGGCCGATGGACTTGCGGCGGGGAAAGGCGTAACGGTTGCCCTGACAGTGAATGAGGCGATCGCGGCGCTAGAAGGGTGTTTTAGCGGACTCTTTGGGGTGGCGGGTGAGCAGGTTGTAATTGAAGAATGCTTAGTGGGTGAGGAAGTTTCTGTCCTAGCTGTGACTGATGGCGAAACCATTGTCCCCTTGTTACCTGCCCAAGATCACAAGCGAATTGGCGAAGGCGATACGGGCGAAAATACAGGAGGCATGGGCGTTTATGCTCCGGCTCCGATCGCCACACCCGAGATTATGGCTCAAGTTCAAGCCCAAGTTTTGGAGCCTGCGATCGCTGAACTCAAACGACGCGGAATTCAATATTGCGGAATTCTCTACGCTGGACTAATGGTCAGCCCTACGGGAAAGGTCAATGTCATTGAATTCAATTGTCGCTTCGGCGATCCTGAGACCCAAGCCATTCTGCCGCTCTTGGAAACTCCGCTGCATCAAATCATGCTGGCTTGTGCGGAAGGTCATCTGTCTACAGTTGGTCCCTTGAAATGGAAGTCTGACGTATCTGCTTGTGTCGTGGCGGCCTCTGGCGGCTATCCCGGTGCATACAAAAAGGGACTCGCTATTACTGGAATCACTGAAGCCGAAGCCCAAGGTTCACTTGTATTTCATGCCGGAACGTATCCGAAAAAAGATGGTTTAGTCACCGATGGCGGACGAGTTTTGGGCGTTGGGGCGATCGCTCCAACCTTCGACGCGGCATTCAGTAAAGCCTATGCTGCGATCGAGTCTATCCAATTTGATGGGATATACTACCGCCGAGACATTGGACATCGGGTCCGATCAGGTTCTTAAATTCCGATCGGGTTCTTAAATACAGTTGAACGAAGATTGAACTGAGATTGAATTTGAAAATTTGTGTTCCGATCGTTAATTTTCTCTATCCCACATCAAATTTGCCATGTCATCATGGAAAAGATTCCGCCTTATCCTTCTAAATTTTTAGTTTATGAATAGCTGTATCATCATGGCGGAAGTCATCCGTCCGCCCCAATTGCGTTACACCCAAGACAACCAAATGGCCATTGCGGACATGGAAGTCCAATTCCCAGGACAGCGCCCAGAAGATCCCCCCGCTAAGCTTAAAGTTGTGGGTTGGGGAAATCTGGCTCAAGAGATGCAAACGTCTTATCAACTTGGCGATCGGATTGTAATTGAGGGGCGTTTGTCGATGAATTCGGTCGATCGGCCTGAGGGGTTCAAAGAAAAACAGGCTGAACTGACTGCCTCAAAAATCTATAGTCTGGGCATGACCGATATTAGCGCGCCGCCAATTGTCGATCGTCCTCCAGCATCGGCCGAACCTTTTGCATCCACTCGATCGAAGGCTCCAAAAGCCAGTCCACTGCCCACAGCAGAGCCTGACTTCGATGATATTCCGTTTTAATTAGCTCAGTTTTGATACTTACAAGAAACCCCCATTCGGTTGTTACGATCGAATAGGGGTTTTAAATTAACGATCGAAAGTTTCGATCGTTATTAAGCAACATTATTAGGAGAATCGTACTGAGCAACGTTCACCAATTCCAACTGAGAACCATTAAGTCCACCCTTTGCCGGACGATAACCCGCTACGTTGTTAGAAGCGTACTGGGCACGAGGAGCAGATGTATTCTTCAGTGCAAAATTAGCTGTTAGGGAATAGGATGCGATCGTTCCATTGCCATCATTTTGCCCGATTAAGTCAAGAACGTTATCGCCATCTACATCAGCGACAGCTTTGATTCGATCGGATGCTGTAATCGCAAATGCAACGGAACCCGGAGCCGAATACGCACCATCTTTCATATTCCAGACAACGATTGTGGACCCAGTTTGCCAGATGATATTATCGTTGCCCGTTCCGTTGACACTAGAGATTCCAACAACTTTGAAGGCAGAAGTTGAAACTAACCCATCCCATGCAAGTTTGCCAGAAGTGAGAGTTCTCGAAGCAGCAGCCAAGGACCATGTAACAATTTGAGAGCTTTTCTCATTCATCCAAAATACTTCTCGAGTTGTAGCGTCTTGGTTGAATTCGCCATCGCCGATCGCAATCCAGCCAGAATTTGCGCCAGCATTAAAAATGACACCAGAGGTTTCCAGTCCTACAGTTGTCACACCAGCAGTGGTGACAGGTTTCAGTGTCCAGATGGCGGAAATACCATTCTTATTATTAAACCAGAAAAGACCTGGACTATCGTTAGTTCCAATTTTGTTTGATGCAAAACTGAGCGTCCAATCAGTACCCGGAGCAATAGGTGCACCATTAGAGGTTACTGCTGCCGATCGGGTATAGGCGTATTGACGAAGGGTGGAAGTTCTATTTTCCCCGAAGAAAACAACAACACTGTTATCAATCTTATTCGCGACAATCAGATCTTTAACCCCATCTTTATCAACATCGACGTTAGCGGAAACCATACGCCAATTTGAACCAAATTCTGGTGTTGCCGATGAAGCATTATTCGTCAGTACAGGAGTATCGCCAGTTAAGCCTTCACTAACGATCGTATTATTAGCCCCAACAAATGCAAAACTTACTTTGCCAGCAGCCGGATCATAGAAAACCAAGTCTGGGGCTGATGGTCCAGGACTACCGGGGGCAAGTGAAATAGTGTCACGAGTTGCTGCTAATGAAGTGTCAGGAGTACCATCTGCGGTACTATACTCAATCCAATAGCCGTTAGGAATGAACTGGGACATTTGATTGGGATCTGGGCTATCAGCCAAATCATTCCACTGAGCGCCTACGGTAAACTGAGCGTATGGTTCGCCAGTAGTATTACTCCCGACAGTACCTCCAAAATTATTAGGTTCACCGTTAAGCCAATTGGTGTATTTAATATCTGTACTTGTAGATGATCCGTCAGCATTGCCAATCCAGAAAGACTTACCAGCTTCAGGACCACCAACCCATGTCCATATCCGGTTATTCGACGAATCATACGTAGCCTTACCGCCAATCCACCCTTTACTATCAAAAGAAGCTGTCAAAAAGCTATTTTCTTCGACACTGGTGATGGTTGCTAAATAGCCCTGCAATCCCAAGAATTGCCTCCCAGTAACTTCTGCATTTGAATTCGTCCAAGACGTGACGTTACCTGGCGTAAATGGAACAAATTGGTAGTAGTGACCGTTAAGTGCGTCATAGACAGGCTGACCCAAGTTGGCAGAAATTGAAACAGATCCAGTTGCATCCGAGATACCCATCGAACGCAATACAGATTGGAAATCAGTTGCAGTTGCAGTCTCTGCTGCCCCCGTATTATCTTTTAGTTGAAGGAGTTTGGTGCCAGCGGAATAGTTGTAGTCTATCTTTCCGATCGTTCCCGTTGTCTTGAGAACTCCGCTTTCAACGATACCTAAAGACGCTGAACCGGAGGCAATGCGAATTTGTACACCAAGAATTTTGTCAGTTCCGTCTGTTACGGTCGCACCAGCAGCGAACAGGGTGAAACCCGATGCCCCGTATATTCCTGTCGCTGGACCCAAGTCTAATGTAGGAGTTGCCATAAGTAAAAAATTCCAATCGTAAATCTTACAAACAAGTAAACTGAGAATTAAATTGATTTGCGTTATCTAAATGTGAGATACACCTTGATTCATCGATTCTACTAGAAATCACTTAAATATAAATAATGCGACCACTAAATTTAGTTGGTTTCACGCAAGCTTTATATACATAGTTACTATTAAGTTTTCCTGCTCTCAGTATTGTTATTGTTGGTTTTTACGGAACTACACTTTGTGATTCTGATGTTTGTAGTATTAATTTTTAGCCAAATTTTCTGCTTTTCTTAAAATAATGTGAAAAATAAAAAAGGATGAGAACTGCAAAATTTGCTGCCTCACCCTAACTTTTCGCGTTCACTCTTGAATAAGATCGTTTATGACGATCTTATGGAATGTTATCGTAAGTTTACATCTGTTTACATAAAATGGAAAGAGGTTACTGAGTCTAATGACAGAATTGGGAAGCATATTCAGCAACTTTATGGCTTCAGTCTTCGTCATTAGGTCCGTTACGGTATCTTACAGACTTGGGCGGTTATCTTTATCATTCTGTCTTGTCTGAAATCCTGTATTGTGTTGGCGAGAGAGACTGGGAGTCCTGTTTTATGAGTCGGATGAATGCAGCTTGGTCGAATTCCGAGCAGTGGACGGAGGCGATCCCTGAGATTTTCAAGCAGCCGATGACGATCGCGTTTGGGGGTGCAGTTTTGGCCCATGCAATTTTTTTCTTAGGGCTACCTGTTTTTGCAGGTAAAGATAATCAGCCAAATATTGCAGACACGCCTGTAGTCGAGCTAAGACCGCAGGATTTGTCCCAGATTCCGCCCGATGCTACCCAGTCTAATCAGATTCCACCCAATTTCACCCAGTCTAAATTGCCTACTGGGACGCTTTTGCCGAGTAGCAGTGGTTTACTTACGCCATCTATTCTTTCACCTTCCGTGACAACACCTGCACCCATCAGCCCCACGAGTGTCCCACCTGGATCTGACTATTCCTTTCCTATATCCAATAGTCCTTTGTTCTCAAGCGGTGCATATTCGCTGGACACTGGATCTGATATAACTAGCGCTCAGTTAGCACAAATCGCCAAGAAGCAACAAGACCTAAAAGAAGCCCAAGTAAAAAAAGATAAACTTGCATTGCAGGAAGCCGCTGACAAGGAAAGAAGAGATGGGAAGCCGCCGATCGATGGTATTCAACCAGGTCAAGCACCAACGGCGGAACAGCTTGCTAAACAGAGTCAAATGCCTCCTAACACTTCTAAGCCTGGTGCTGCAACGCCGCCTGTCGCACCATCCCCTATCCCAGATAGACCCACTGACGAAAAAATAATTGCGGTTAACCCAACTCTCTACGCTTTTGACTCGAAGCAAACAGGCCCGACGATCGGGCTTACTCTAGCGCAAGTGTTTGGTAATTGGTATAACAAACCAGATTCAAAAGAGAAAGAAATTTACAGTAGCTCGCCAAAACAGCCTGAACAATTTCAAGTTGATACTCCAACTAAAACACTTCCCTATCCTGTGCAGGTCAATAAAGAACCTGTTGCCGTGATTCCTGATTACGCCCAGAAAGTAAAAGATGGAAAAGAGACCAATGGGAAAGCGATCGTAGGCATTGCACTAGATGGCCAAGGAAAATTTGTATCTGAGCCAAGCATTATTCAGAGTACTGGTTATCCTGTCTTAGACGCCTATGCTATCGAATATGTCAAATCTCGCATGTTCCGAGTTACAGGTCGCAGCGGACTTTATTACATGGTGATTCCGATCGACTCACCTCTAATCAAACCCGTTTCATAGAGTATGATTCGTCCATTGTTTTGCAAAATGATTTGACAACAACGATCGTGACTGAATTTCGCCCTTCATCTCCCATCAATCGCGCCCGTGCGAGTCTGCGCCAAACGGTGGTGAGCTACTCGCAACATTTACGATCGGCTAAAAAGCGGATGCCCAATCCACGACTTGAAACCCAACTCGAAGCGGAACTTGCCAAATTAAATACAGCCCTGACCAAGATCGATCGTAACGTTGTTCGACTCGCCGTATTTGGATTGGTGAGTCGGGGAAAATCAGCGGTCATTAATGCGCTGTTGGGTGAGGATTTATTGGAGACTGGGCCAATTAATGGCATTACTCAAACGCCTCGGGTCATTCAATGGCAACCCGGTGGACTGTTGGCCGACAGCAGTGCGATCGCAACAACCAACGTCGCTACGGCGCAAATTGAATTGATCGATACGCCGGGGCTAGATGAAATTGATGGGCAAGCGCGGGCTGAAATGGCCAGAGAGGTGGCGCAGCAGGCTGATTTAATCTTATTTGTTGTATCTGGTGATTTAACCCGGACTGAATTTAAGGCGTTGTGTGACTTACGATCGGCTCAAAAACCCCTGATTCTAGTTTTCAACAAAATTGACTTATATCCCGATCGGCAGCGTAACGAAATTTATGAAAGTCTGGCTAGTTTAGAGAGTTTCATTGGGGAAGGCAATTCCCTACGACAAATTTTATCTCGGGATGAGATCGTGTTGATTGCCGCCAATCCCGCACCTATGCAAGTCCGAATTGAGCAGCCCGATGGTTCTATTAATTTTGAATGGGAAAAATTTCCGCCGCAGATTGGTGAATTGAAAGCGAAGATTTTAGCGATTTTGAATCAAGAAGGACAATCGCTTTTAGCACTAAATGCCTTAGTCCAAGCCCGATCGGCGGAAGAACGAATGGTAGAGACGATCGTAGCGGCTCGTGAAACTGAGGCTGAAGCCTTGATTTGGAAATTTGTTCGATACAAGTCCATCGCCGTCGCAGCTAATCCAATTCCAGGGCTTGATTGGATTGGCGGAACGGTGAGTGATTTACTTATGATTCGGGCCTTAGGGGAATTGTATGGCTTTCCGTTGACGCGTTATGAAGCTGGACGGGTGTTGACGGCGATCGTTGGTAGCTCATTAGGGATGTTAGTTGGGGAAATTTGTAGCAGCATTGTGTTGAGTGGGGGGAAAGCGGTGAGTGCTTTGTCTAGTGAGATCCCGATCGGAAGTTATGCTGGTGTTGCGGCTGTGCAGGCTGGTGTTGCAGGATATGGCGCTTATGCAGTCGGTCGGGCTGCTCAAGTGTATTTAGAACGGGGCTGTACTTGGGGCGATCAGGGTGCAAATACGGTCATTCAAGATGTTCTAAGCCAAATTGAACCCAACACAATTTTGTGGCGGATTCGCAGTGAATTATTTTGATTATTTTAAAAATCTCTACAGATTCAAAAATTATCAATAACACGTAAATCATAAAAATAAGAGCCAAAATCAGGCGAGTGACTTTAGCTCTTTATCGAGTGACTTTAGCTCTTTATATTTTTAGACCAACTCAACGGATTATTTGTTACAGGTCTATTGACGGATCCGTTAGTTGCGGAACATGCTGCTCACAGAACACTCCTCATGCACCCGTGAAATGGTCTCCCCAATTAATCCCGCTACAGATAAAATTCGCAATTGCGGGAATCGGTTTTCCTGCTCGATCGGGATCGTATTTGTCACAATCACCTCCTCAAGGCAGCCATTGGACAGACGTTCGATCGCAGGGGGCGAAAATACGGCATGGGTTGCGCAGGCATAGACCTGACGAGCGCCCTGTTCTCGTAATACCCGTGCGCCTTCAGTAATGGTCCCCGCCGTATCGATCATGTCATCGACCAACACCGCTGTTTTACCTGCGACATCGCCCACCACATTCATCACTTCTGCTATGTTATGCGATTGACGACGTTTGTCAATTATTGCTAGCGGCGCATCTCCAAGACGGCTGGCAAATGCACGGGCACGGGCAACTCCACCAACATCGGGCGAAAC
>JAYUEU010000261.1:0-3032 GCA_043739065.1 Synechococcales cyanobacterium
GATCGAACTCAACAATAATAGCAGTGCTGATGGACAAGGAATTAATCCACCGGATATACCTAAGGCAATTAAACTCTTTAAATTAATATTGCCGTCTGCTGGGACATGGGAGTGAGTGTGGCCACCGGAGTGGGAATGGTGGTGATGTGTCGAATGATGGCTATGGAAATGTGCATCTAAATCACTCTGTGAATCATCAAGTGAGTGGTGATGATGCGATTCTGAATGGGATTTTGAATGTAGTTCTAAATGAATTTGTTTATTTAGACGATCGCGTAGGAGATTGCCGCCGATCGTTACGACCAAAAGCCCTGAGAGCAAACTCAACCATGGGAAAAGCTGTTCTGGTAAAAATGCATGAGAGGCCAACAGCGTTACGCCACCTAATATAAATACACCTAACGTATGCGTTACCGTCGTGGTCAAGCCTAAAAGGAATGCATGGGGTACTGTCGCTTTTTCACCCATCAAATAGGCTCCTACTAAGGTTTTACCATGACCTGGGGACATTGCATGAGCACAACCCCAAAGAAATGCCCCGACGATCGTAACCCATACACTAGATGAATTTAAAGGTGAATTAGGAAATGATGTAGCCTCTTGATTTTCAGGACTAAAGATTATGTTTTTTACTGTTTTATTATGAGTGATTGTGGTAATGCAACGGGCTGTTTGAATGCCAGGTTCAAAGAGTCCGTAATGAATTTTCACACCGCTTGTTTTAGCGGGCCATGAATACATAAGTTGAATGGTGCTACGATCGTTGGAACTACTGGGAAGTGTACTAGGCAAGGCTGTTGCTGAAGAAACTTTTAATTCTCCGGGTTGATTGCGATCGTCAGTAATTTGAATTTTTTTGCCTAGTAAATCCTGTAATAAAGCCTGATTTGAATCAATTTCTGTAGGAGATAGTTTGCCATTTCGATCGGTATCTGCTTCTCTAACTAATCCAGTCGGAATAGTCAATATCATTTGAGTGGAGGTCGGATTAATCGTAATATCAGCGGATGCGAGATCTGCCCAGTGTGCTTGGCTAGGAGATGCGGTTAGTAAATGAATGCAGAGAAAGGTGATAAATGAGAGTAGTAGAATATACGATTGGAGAACAAGTTTTTTCATGATGATATAGAATTTAGTATTAAGGTTTACTATGGATTAGGATTACAAGCATTGCCTTCAGAATCAACTATATAGCATTGATTAGAGTTACCTCCAGAATTAGTACCAAATGGATTGCTGGGATTTGAGCCTGCGATCGGATGAAACTCTGGGCTAGGAATAGGTGGTGCAATCAAGTCTGAGTCGTTATTACCTTTGGAGACTTGGGAACGATCATTTGCATCCTTTTGTTTAGGTTCTTTGTAACCACAAATAGAATTGAGTGCGATTGTGCGGCCATCAGCGGTTTTAAAATAGCAGGCTGAGTCTTCAATACTATTAGGAATAATTGTGGGAAAACGGTTGCCAATCTCAGCCTTAGCTATCAAGGGGAAGAGGAGCCATGGGCCAACTAAACTGATGAATCCTAATATCAAATGTCGCATAATATTCTCCTGAACTAAAAATTAATTTGTAAAGCTTGTAGACTTTTTTCAAAGTCTGGATCGATATTCTTAGAATTGGTACTATAAATCTTAGACTGTTTAATATTGCCTAATCGTTGTTCAATGTCTGAAGCTTGCTTGAATATTCCAGCATTTTGAATACCGGAATGAAGCGCAGCCTGTATAGCTTGTTGGGCTTCAAGAACCCGATCATTCACCATAAAAGCTCTAGCTAAAACGGCATAGGTTTGAGAATCTTGGCGTACTTTTATTTCTTCTTGCATCAGCGCTAAAGCTTCAATTGAGTCATTATTTTGGTGGCGATCGAGAAGTAATTGGGCTAGTTCGCGCCGATGACCAAAAGCCCCAGTGGCATGGCCTGCATTAGTACCTTGGCGAAGAAGGACTTCTGCTTTTTGTAATAAGTCATCGTAAGGTTGATTTTGTAATTGTTTGAGTTTAGCTTTGCCTCGCAAAATAGTATGATCGTAGATATTTGTTGATTGCTGTGAATAGGAAATTATTTGATCATAGGTCCGATCGGCTTCTGCATATTGTCCACGACGGGTTTGAATTGTGGCTAAATTGATTAATGCTAAAGGATAGCGCGGTAATATTCGCAAAGCTTCTTGATACAAGAATTCCGCTTGATCTAGGTTGCCTTGATAATATAAATGCCGACCTAACAGAACGCGTACCAAGGCGGACGGGCCAACATCACCGACTTCTTCAGATTTAATCGCAAGTCTAAACGTCTCAGTCGAACTTGGTTTTCCTTGAGCTTCTTCGACTAATGCTTGCAGGGTAAGACTATTTAAATCAGGTGATTGATTAACAATGATGTTTACCTGAGTCTCGGCAAACAATAAATGTCCCGTTGCCAATGCACAAGTGACTAAAATTGATCGCGCTCCATTATCTTTCGGTTTAGTTTTGATAATATCCAGTGCAATATTTTGAGCTGTTTTAAAGTCATGTCTTGCCTGTGATACTTGTGCCAAGGTTAATTTTGCACTTTCATTCTCAAAAGGTAATGTAGCGAGCGACCGGTTCGCGGTCTGTTCTGCTAATAAAAACCAACTTACTTCTCCAGTTGCTTTCCCAAGTTGCCAGTAGGCATTCCCCAGAGCAGCAAGATTCATACCACTGTTTGGATCTTGTAGTAGTTTAGTTTGATAAAGTTCAATTTCTCGTTGAATCAATTGTTTACGATCGGTCGTTCCCGGTAAATTTAACTCAAATGAATAGGCATCCAAATTAGGTTTGATTGGTAAGGTCGCTTTTTCAGAGAGAATGGCGATCGTTGTAATGATTAGTACGATCGGGGCAATGAGCCAAGGTGAATGATGGGATTGTGTTATTTTCATAGATTTCGATCCCCCCAAATCCCCCTTACCAAGGGGGATTATGAGATTTAGATAGTAGGTCGTAGAATGTGACGAGATATGTGATGTTCCATTATCTGTTCCTATTTTCGATTCCCCTCAG
>JAYUEU010000262.1:0-13299 GCA_043739065.1 Synechococcales cyanobacterium
AGCAATCCCAACGCATTTTTATAAATAGAGTCCACAACTTCCGCCCCCACGGATCGGCTTAAGTACAACGCCCCATCGCCAACAAAGCTTAAAATTTCCTGCTCTCGAAAATCTCGAAACCACAAATCATTCCAAACCTTCGATCGTCGCAATCCGTCCTGTAACTGATTGAGCGCTGGTTCCCCACATTTGCCCCAAAAACAAGGCACTGAAACTAGATTCCGCTCAGAACTTTTGATTTTGGCAGCAATAGGACCAAAAATTGACTGGACATTCTTGTGAAAATCGTCTTCAGAACGAGATTTTACGCCATGAACAAACAGTACATAATCCGTTGGCGTAGAAGTTGAGATGGAGGTTGTCATGGTGAAGGGCGATCCCTCAAGGGCGATCGGATGAAGGGTTAATAGTGATAATAAATAATGCTTCACTCCCTAGGCTAGCTATTCCGATCGCAAATTGAGTCACGGCGATCTAAATATTTTTATTTTTCAGCAATCATCGTAATAAGAACCCAAACCCAAACAATAATCCACACCAAAAATGCATTTCGACGGCCACCAATCGACAGAAGGTTAATTTTTGCGGTTGATCGTAGTTGTTTAATACGAGTTTACAAAGACGGTTAGCTGCTGGAATGCTGCCATAACTCAATAGTACCAAGGGCGGAAATACCTGCGTCATGACTCCAAGACCCACAGCAGCATAGACACTTCCACAGATCCAACGCAATAGTTTTGCCGATCGTTCACTGCCCAATTGCACAACGGGAGAACGTTTTCCGATCGCGGCATCCTCTTTGACTTGATTGAAATGGGAGCAGAACAAAATTAAACTAGTAATTACTCCGACAATTACGGAGGCTAATAGATTTGTTTGTGAATAGGTTTGGGTTTGGCTGTAATAACTAGCCGACATTGCTAAAGGTCCAAAGGCAAAGAAACATAAAATTTCGCCCAAGCCTTTATAGCTCAATCGGAACGGTGGGCCTTGATAAATGTAACCAATCACGCAACAGGCTAAGACTAATTGAATGACTGTCCAATCTTTTTGAGCGAATGCGATCGTACCAATACCCAGTAACCCCAGCGCTAAACACGCATTACTAATCCAAAAAATTAGCGATTTCTTTCCCGTAATATTTACGACGGAATTAAATTTATTTACATCCACGCCTGTTTCTGAATCAAAAACATCATTACTGAGATTTTCCCAAGCCAAAATCAAAATCGCTGACAGCAAAAATAGCGCAAATACCCCAATCTTGAATTGCCCAGTTTGAGCATAGGCGATCGCACTTCCCACCCAAATGGGCATGACGGCCACACTGTACATGGGTGGTTTTATGGCGGCCCACCAAAGTTTTTGAGGACTCATGACCGGAGGTGGATTGACGATAAAATTGGTAGTAGATGTGCTTTTGATGGTGGATTGACTCGTCATTTCAGAATACCTATGCTCAAGCTCTTGATCGGTGACTGCGTTCTTCTTAGTTTCTCATCGGATATTGCTAGGGTTAGCTGACCATTATAAAAACGTTACAACCTGTGCGATCGTCCTACAATAGAAATCCAGTCAGAAATCCAGTCAGAAATCCAGGCAGAAGTCGGGCTGAATTTAAGGGTGATTTATTCTTTTTAGCAGGTCGATTGGGTGGAGCTTTTTCGTGACAATTGGTCATATCTTAAGATTGAGATGAGTTGGCTAGAACGGATTTTGTTGAATGCCGTGGCAAAGGCTCGAATTCAGGAAGCGAAACTCAACCGTCATGCCAAAACCAACGCCGATCGGGCTACTGGGGATTGGTGGGAAGGCATTGTTAGTTTTGAGAAGGTGGGCTACGATTCGCCTCCGCCTGCCCGCCGTGTAAATTCAGATCAGTCCTATCAACAACAACTCGATAGCCGAATTAAACAGTCCCAAGCTGCCGGAATTGAGCTGATGTTGCCGAGGCTTTGCGATCGGTACAATCTATCTTTATTTGAACGACAGACGATATTGTTAGCGATCGCGCCGGAAATTCATCGGCGATATGGTGAACTCTGTGGCTATTTGGCGGGAAGTGCGGGATTGCCAACGGTGGATTTGGCATTGCGATTATTTTGTCGAGATGATCAGGCATGGCGACAAGGACGATCACTGCTTTTGACGGGGGCACTGGTGACGGAAGGTTTTTTGTTGCCTGTGATGTCTTCAACGTCCTCCACACAATCGTTTCTTCAGCAGCCATTAAAGCTGAATCCACATTTAGTCAGTGATTTGCTCGGTGATTTGGTTAGCGATGTAGATATGTTGGCGCGAAGGTTTGATGGATGGTCTGATCCGGCGATGACTAGCCCCATTGTTCGGCCTACTCTTCGACCCCCTGTTCGGCCTATTGTCTTGGGCGAGACATTGCTTCCGACAAAATTAAAAACTCAGATGACTCGGACTACGGCAAAACTAAAAACGATCGTGTCCTCACAGGCATTGATAATTACGGGACTCGATCGGCTCTTGATTGAACCAGATAATTGGTCAACTTTTTACGGAACGATCGCTCAAAAAATGGCAATGCAACCGGAACAAATCGATTTGGATTCCCTAGATTTACGATCGATTCTGATCTGTTGGCAAAGTTCAATGCCGATCGCAACTACGATCGAAGAATCGGATACACCTAAACTGTTGGTAATTCGCTCGGCCCAAGTTCTTCTCAGTCGTCATAGTCTTTTGAGTCGTGCTGAAAAGATGAAATTTATCACCCAAGTTCGATCGATTTATAAATTAGTTTTACTAGAGTTGTCTTATCCGATGGCGATTGAACAAGTGTGGCGATCGTGGATTTTGGATAGTATTAGTCTCAGTAAATCATAAATTTTCTAAGAAAGGGATAGGTGGCAGTTCCGCCCGTCACTGGTGTCACATGACCAATCAGAAACCACTTTTATAGGTGGCTGTACCAAGCGGTCCTGTGGGTCCATCGTTGATATTTATGCCTTCTTCTTTCAGCTCTAGATAAATGTTGGTGTTTTGATAAGCAGTTGTGTTTGATGGAGCAGTAAGAGCAATTAATGAAATAGCTGTGAGTGTGGCAACGATCGTAATATGTTTGAAATTTATGGTAAATCCTTAGATTGAATTAGGTAATTATGGATAGGATCGTTGTCGATCGTGCGATCGGATTAATCACATCCTTCGGTCATTTAATACGGGAGTGAAAGGGGTTTAATACGACTTGTATTTGCTCGGACAACACAAGACTGATTGGGAGCATTGATAGTTAGCCAAGGAACCCCGCTATTCATCACTATTCCATTCACTCCGCGATAGCTCGCATTTAATAGTGTTCCAGTAGGAAAACTCGTAACAATGGACCCTGTGGGCGAAGTCCGACAATTCAAGGGAGTTGGATCTACAACTTTCCAAGATATCCATGTCGCTAGTCCGGCAGTTTCAGACCTAATAGTATTAGCCTGTGAAGCTATGAAGTCGCCCTGAAAATTTGCTACGGGTCGGGTTTCATTGAGGGAAAGCGTCGTTTGTGAATTGATTGGACTGGGGCATCCTGTTCCGCCTAAAATCTTCCAAGTGACTGTGGCCACATAATTAGATCCCGTTTGAGTTCTGACGATTTTGATATTACCTCTACATTGTTGGCTCCCTGCACCCGGACCATAGTTAGAATCACTAAATGTTCCCTGATACACCTTGACTTGTCCTGTCGAAAGGCTCGTATTTAAGAGTGTATTGAAGTTCCCTCCCCATTCAGTAGAACCCACCATTGTGAAGTAATAACCGGGACCAACTAGACCATTAGCATAGGTACCGCCTTCCTGAATGTCGAGGCTTGTATTTCCACTGCTTGTTCGATAATGACTGGCCGAGGCTGGATTACTGAAGGCGACAACAGAAAGAAATACAATGCTAGAAGCAACGATCGTAATATGTTTAAAGTTCATAATAGAGTGTCTTGTGAAGGGTCTGTGAATGAATTGTAGATTGAAGAAGAAACATACATTAAGGCCAACAGGGAGAATTTCCACCATTGGTAATGCACTCGCCATTTGAATAAGAAATATCAACTTGAGAAATATTATTCACGCTTGAAATGTAGCCTATGTTTGCCCATAGCGTTTGTGTAATTGCACTTCTAAGTCTGGCATCATTACCAATTCCACCAGAATTTGTCGATTGACAAAACCGAATTTTGTAGGCGACATTAGTTCCCGAAATTTGACGCTTGTACATAAACTTTCCAGCATTTATAGCGCTTGGTGGCAGGAGTTGTCCAGTGCAGGTGCCTAATGTGGTTGGGACGATCCCTTGTAGATTTAGAGTGCTAACTTCAGCAATAGTAGGGCCGTTAATGAGTGATTGCAATGCGCCTATTTCTGGACGGAGATTAGGAGTAGTGCGATTGACATTATAGGTGTAGCTGAAGTTGTAGCCACTGATGGGCATTCGAGGAAAATGGACAATAACAGGATGAATAGTTTTAACGATCGGTGCTGTGAGTATTGGAGCTGCATTCGTGGGAGATGTGCTGATGGCGATTAATCCGATGAGTATCAACAAACGATATTTCATGATGTAATCTTTTGGGGTAATACAATTAGTATGCTTCTATTTCTGTGGGCATATATCTGTAGTTACATATTTGGAAACAGAATTCCGGATATCTTGGAAAATACGATCTTTTTAGCACGATCGTATGTTGATCAGAATCATTTCCAATCATGAGTTTATTTTTGGAGAAATCTGATCATTTATATCGCTACTAATTTATATCGCTACTAATAGGTCGCTATTGTCTAAAAATCGTCAGACTCTTCTTGATTGACCACCACATTTGGTTCTAGTGACACCTCTGGCTCAGAGATCGATGGATTGTTCGCACTGTTTAACTCCGCCTCAAAGTCAATCTCATCAGCCAATCGTTCATCAGAAAGCGATCCTTCTATTACCTCAGGAATTTCGCCATCTTCTAGAATTAATACTGGTTCTTCTGGCTCGACTTCTAAATCTGCTTTAAAATCAGCCTCAGCTTTCGCCTTTTCAAATGGATCAAAACCCGCCTGAAGTTGATTAAGTTGAAAATATTGTCGGAACTTTTCTGTGACTTGTAGCCAATACGATCGTCCGTCCGATCGTCGTCGTTTCCGCACAAAACCCTGTTCAACCAATTCCTGCACCTGATGATAGGCGGTTGAGCCACGCAAATTAATTAAGTCTGTTTGTAACAGTGGTCCTCGCATCGCAATCACTGCCAATGTTCGCAACGCGCCCACTCCAATGTCTGCGGGAATAATCTGCTGCACCATCCCCTGATAGTCCATGCGCAACTGCAACACGTAGCCCCCGTCTAGCTCTGCGACTTCTAATGCGGTATCTCGGTGGGAAAAGTCAGACATCAATTCTAACAGCCCTTCTTCCGCTTCATCACGATCGCACCGCGCAAATTCGGCAATCTCCGTTAAGGTCAACGGCTGAGCCTTGAGATAAAGAATTGATTCAATGGTGCAGGAAATTCGAGACATGATGCGGGGAGCGACTAGGGCGATTCTAGGACATGGAGGGGAACAGGCAATTGATTTTGGTTTTTTATTCTAGACTGCAATGGCCCGATCGCTACAATTCATTCCTGCCTGATCCCTTAATAGTTGCTAACGTCTAGCCCATAAATTTGATTCCTGTTTAAAAACTAGCATTTCCGATCGACCAACTAAATTCCCGATCGTCCCTCTGATATTCCGTAATCTCTTCTTGCTACTGATTTTAATCACTCATCGCTTTGGTGTCGATTATTACCGTCTTACTAAAATACGGCATAATGAAGTGACTATTTGAGATGTTGAACTGAAGCATTTGTCATTAGCTGAAGATGCTTTGCAACGCCAACACGGTGACATTTTGATGAATCTAATTCAGCACAGAGTAATAAAATATTTCCAACATTTAGAAGTTCAGAAACTTCACATAGAGCCTTCTCAGCTCCTGCTTTTTCTGGCGGAATCCAATTACTTTTTCCAGATGTATTACCCAGAGCTAATTTAGACAAGTAATGAACGTTTTCAGCCGTACAGACCTTTGCAATTGTATCCCCATACCATTTTCTTGACCAAGCGCGAGGACTCGATCGAACATCAATAACATAGTTAATATCAAATTCCCTCAAGTATTCAATGAAAATATTATGATCTTTCCGATTTCCGTATCCAAATGTCACGATATTTTTCATATAAAATCCTGGAATTACTAATTTGTGTAGTTCGACCTAAAAATCGAATAAAGACAATTTTACCACCTCTGGCTCCGGAATGATTGGGGGATAGAAGATTCCAATAATCATAAAGGTATTACAGTGATTTTTGAGATTTCCAACAATAAAGTAAATGTCTTTTTTTTGAAAGGAATTCATCACTGTACTTATTTTTAACTTTTTCTAGAGAGTCCCTCTCCTTCTCTTGTAATGTAGTAAATTTCGATGAATTCCTACATTTTCTATAAAGTTCTGAAATTTCCCAATCGCTTATGGTGTAACGATGTTTTACTCCATCCCTCTCTGTAAACTGATACCCAAACTGATACGGTATTTTCTCTAGGTCCATAGATTCATCAAACAAATCGCCTTGTGCTAAGGTGTTGAGCTGTTTAGAACTCCATTCTCGATCGGTAATTTTATGAAAATATTTTTCAATTGATTGGGGTTTTATAATTCCCACAGATTTATCTTTAGATTTTATTTCAGCAATTGAAGAGAAACTCAGCGGCAAAATCAGTGATTTACGTTCTTTCCAAGATTGATTTGTTCCAATTGACCGAATAACCTGTATTGACTCATCATTAATTCGATAGCTCTCTTTTCGATAGTCTTTGTCGTTTTTCTCGATTTCAGCGCTAATAATAGAATAACGTTTGTAGCGTTGCTCAAGTCCAAGTTTGCGAAATCTAATGGGGTAAATGCGAATCCACTCTACGGGCTGCTCATCATCATTTAAGAGAATACCCGCAGTACAGACTGTCTCTTTGTACTTTCTACTGATAGATGGGTAGGTTTTGGTTACAATCAGAATTTTTCTTCTTTCCATATCCCATATTCCGTATTCATAATCAAAAATGACCTGACTTAGTTTTATTGTACTATCAACCTGATCGCCTTCCTACATCAATAATCGCGCAAATCATCTGCTATACTTTTGGCGAAATTCTGTACGATCGCCTGCCGAGGATCTTTCATCGTGACTACCCCAACCGCCAAATTGAACGTAGGACTACTTTTCGGAGGCCGATCGGGAGAACATGAAGTCTCCATCATTTCTGCCGGCGCAATCGCCAAGGGACTCGCAATGGGGGCTAATGCCGATCGTTACAACGTCCAGCCATTCTATATTCAAAAAGATGGTGCCTGGGTTGATAGCAATGCCGCTGCAAACGTTCTAGAAACAAGAGAACCGATCGTCACAAAGGACAAACCAAATCTCTGGCAATTCCCGGCCAGTGCTGCAACGATTGACATCTGGTATCTTGTGCTTCATGGACCCAATGGCGAAGAGGGCACCAGTCAAGGATTGATGGAATTGATGCAAGTGCCCTATGTTGGTTCTGGTGTTCTGGCATCTAGCGTCGGTATGGATAAGATTGCAATGAAAATGGCATTTGCTGAAGCGGGATTGCCCCAGGTGAAATACTATGCTGTCAATCGATCGGACATTTACTCTGATCCCTGTCGCTTTCCTAAGCTGTGCGACGATATTGAAATCCAACTTGGCTATCCCTGCTTTGTTAAACCTGCAAATCTTGGTTCTTCCGTTGGAATTTCTAAATGTCGCACTCGGGCTGAACTAGAAAAGGCCCTTGACGCGGCGGCTAGTTACGATCGACGTATCATTGTGGAAGCCGGAGTCATTGCTCGTGAAGTGGAATGTGCAGTGTTGGGAAATGATAATCCAAAGGCATCGATCGTGGGTGAAATTACGTTTGATAGTGACTTCTATGACTATGAAACCAAATATACTGAAGGCCGATCGAAAGCATTCATTCCCGCTAATCTTTCCGTTGATGTCATCACTCGTATTCAAGATATGTCAGTGAAAGCATTCAAGACTATTGATTGTGCAGGCATCAGTCGCGTTGATTTCTTCTATAGCGAAGTCACGGATGAACTGTTTATCAATGAAGTTAACACTCTTCCTGGATTTACTGCTATGAGTATGTATCCTCAACTTTGGGCTGCATCTGGGATTGATTTTGAATCACTAGTTCATCAAATTGTTCAGTGCGCCATCGATCGTCATCGCAAATAAGACGTAAAAAGTAAATACAACCGACAATTTGTTGATTCAATTGTTCATACCATCAGACTACCCGCGAATAAATTGTGAGCTATTTAGAGAAAGCATCTCCGTAGCTCAGAAACGAAAGATTTATAACTGAGTTTTAGTTCGATCGGGACTTTCGTTGCTAGAGCACAATTTATTCGCGTGGTCTGCTTAGAGACTTGAGTTTTAAATTGAATTGTAAAAAATCATAATTCTCTTTCCCATCTTCCCTATATTTCATTACTATTAAAAGTAGCGAAGCTTTAGGTGCTGAGGTGGATTTATGCGATCGCGCCATGACAAACGACGACGTTCTCGAATATCGATAATCGATCGGTTGTTTCCAAGCGCGAAGGGAATCGCAATTTTGTCAGCCGTTCGATCCACTAGCACCACTCCTGTTGTCCATCCCCCGGCCTTAAACCATAGTTTTGACAGTATTGATGGAGAAGTATCGATCGCCTCTCCAGAGTCTACCCAAGTTCAACGGCCGTCCACATCCAAACGTAAAAATATTGCCAAATCTGGTATCGATCGTTTGCAATATCCTGTGGGTTGGTGGCCACTGATCGTCTTAGCAGTCCTGTGGATTTTCATGCTTGGAATCATTTGGGTAGCCTTTCAAGAAATCATGAGCCTAGGCGAGTCCCCAGTAAAACAGACGATTAGCCAGATTGAAGGCAAATCACTGATTGAGTTGTTTAGTGCCCTCGGCCTCGGCGGTATTGGCCTATCGTTGGCTCTAACTCCCGTACTTAAACGCCCCCGACGGGATAATCCTGAACGATTACCATCAAATATCGATAGGACTACGAACCAATAATGTCAATCTGTCGTATTTTGATTTTGGGTGGCACGGGAGATTCGGCCCGTTTGATTCCACAATTGGCGGCATTGCCTAATGTTGAACTCATCGCATCTCTTGCGGGTCGGACTCCAAAACCGAATATTCCCGATGTTGGTCAAGTCGGTCAAGTTCGTATGGGTGGCTTTGGTGGTGTTGATGGTTTGGTAAACTATTTAAAAGCTGAAAAAATAGATCTGTTGCTGGATATGACCCATCCTTTTGCGGCTCAGATTACTCATAATGCTTCGATCGCGGCCCAATGTGTTGGTATTCCTCGATTGGTTTTTTGTCGTCCGGCTTGGGAAAAAGAAGCGGGCGATCGGTGGATTACAGCGGCGGATCATACGGCAGCAGCGAAGTTAATCCCGGAGATTGCCGATCGGGTTTTTCTGACTATTGGCCGACAGGAATTGAGTGCGTTTGCGACGGTTGTGAATTGTTGGTTTTTAATGCGAATGATTACATTACCATCTAGTACAATTTTACGACCACCCGGAGAGATATTGCTGGACCAAGGTCCGTTTGATTTAGAGAAAGAAACACAACTTCTTATTCAATACAATATTGGCGCGATCGTTAGCAAAAATAGTGGTGGCAGTGCAGCCCAAGCCAAGATTATCGCGGCCCGTCATTTGGGTTTACCCATTATTATGATTCCACGCCCCGAATTGCCGGATGGAGATGTTGTTTCTGATCTGCAAGCGATCGTTCCTTGGGTTGAATATCAAATCCGATCGATTTCCGGATTAAATGCACCTTCAAGATAACGAGAAATGCGCGTAGCTGTTGCGTCATCGTAATTCAAATATTCCGGCAAGGTCATCCGTCTATCGGTGGCAATTGTCATGCGATCGCCCTCCGATTTCGTGTACTGTTTGATCATATCGTTCACTTACCCTATGGCCACTCAAGATCCGGTCGATTTTTAATGTCGGATCTCACGATCGGCTTTTACTGGATGGTCTGAAAAAGCTGACAAATCCAACAATCCTTTAGTTCTACCTGAATGCATTGAATCGCATCTTCTACACTAACGTCTATATCATAGTTCTGAATATCAATAATCAATCGGTATATTAGTTCAAAGTCTATGCGTTGATCCTCGTCCATAGTAATAAAACAACCATTTTGGGTGTAATTTAGTTTTTCAATTTCTTCTCGACCTACTTTACCTGCAATTGCTGGGAATTTCATATCTCGCCAGAGCTGGTATTGTATCGATCGATCGGTGATAAGTAATTCATTCCAATTTTTGATTCGACTGGTAAATCCACTCCCGTCGGTTTGCAAGAATCCGATCGCAACCTTTTGTTTTCCAATCAGCACCAGATGTTCTGGCAATACTCGTTTTCCTAATCGCAAATAATCAATTTCTAATGGAATTAATAAACTAAATGCTTGGGCGATCGTTGTCAATTTACCCAAATCATCGCTATCCGTAATAATCTGCGGCTTTTGATACTCTTTGTGCAAAAATATACGGTTGGCCCTAATAAATTCATGAATCTCTTGACATTGAGGCTTTCCATCCACAGTTAGAATTTTCTCAATTTTCTCAATTCTATTAGTAAGCCACTGAATATTTTGCTCAAGTTTCTCTATCAATGGAACGGGTGGAATCGGCCCAGGCCAATCACCGATCTTAGGCCCATCACCGATCTTTGGTAACGGCACATCATGAATTCGATAGCGGAAATAGTGATCGGCACAAATCAGCATCGCTCGAATAGAAGGCTGACTTAGAATTACCGATCGATCGTCAGATGTGAATATATCCGATAGATTGATTTGGCTCTCTTTCGCTCTCATCTGCAAAATTTGATTTAGCGTTTCCGCATCCGGGCGGCGTAATTCAACTTGGACTTGTGAAATACGATCGATGACCGCTGGACTAAACTCACTCTGAAACTTCTGCCAATTATTAGGAAAGAGATTGAGAATGATCAAACTATTAGGAACATGGGTAAATATTTCCTTTACCGCTTCGCCAAAATTCAGTAATAATTTTTTGTTGTGGTCTAGGTTTAAACTCTCAAGTTGATCAAATACAATCAGCAGAGGTTCATCCAACAGCGATAACTTACTAAAAACTGCGATCGCCTCTAAGGAGAATGCTTCTTGGCTCATATCCGATCGCCAGTCCTCCAACCCAACACGCTCCAAATCTTCCGGACTCACGGAACTGCCTGCAAGCCAACGCTGCACAATTCTTTTATAATAAGGCTTAGAATAGCTGCAAAATCCGACAATTCCCTTCAAAATCTGGGTCGCATAACCCGAAAATCCATAGGACTCAACCCACCACTCCTGAACCCGTTTATAGATATGTATCCATATTTTCCGTTTACGCTCACTTCCCTCTGATGCAAGTTCATAGAGTTTTAGGGGCGACTCCTTCACCGCTTCCATAATTTCTAGATCCGTTTTTGTCAGATTGATATGACGGCTGGTGCTGAGCAGTTTAGTAAAACTATAGGCAATCAGATGTTCTAGTTGAGTAAGGCCCGTATCTGGTACTTTTTCAATAAAAGATTCAAGAATACGACTGTAAATATGATGGAGAATTGCATCAGGATTATTAGGATGTCGAATAAAGAGGAGACGATTTACTTTGAGTAATTCCTTTGCCAACCGCATCATCAAGTGTGTTTTTCCCGAACCGGGTTCACCAATGACCACCGCACCTCGACTTTGATGGTTTTTATCCTGAGAGATATCCCCGATCGCTGCTTTAAGTTGGTCAAACTCCCGTTGATAAATTTGTTTCTGATCTGGATGATCCTGAAATGGATTGTCAACTCGACTACTGGTAAAGGGATTGGGCTGTGCTTTGAGGTGTTCTTTGAGGGCTAATGTCATAGAAGATGGTTGCATAGATAGTATTTTTCGATAGAGATGATAGGTAAAATGCGCATCATATTTTGCGCCATGAGCTTGTCTGGGATTAAAAGTTTTCTGATCGGCTTTTAAATTTAGCTTTTTACTTAAATATTCTAAAGAATAGCTCGCAAAATTAGGAAAAGTTGCCTGGGCGAGTTCGACGGTACAAATAAATTTTAGGTTAGGAAATGAAATTTTGGCTTGCTGACAGGCTTTTTGGAGCATCTGCCGATCGTGCTTGGCATAATGACAGACGATCGGACGAGACTGAACGATCGCCAAAAACTCAGAAACGACCTCTTTTAGTGGGTAGGTATGGAGGGGCTGCGCCGAATTTTCTGGATGTTCATTCACCCAAGCCTGATAAATCAACTTTCCCCGATCGTCAAAAATGGCAATTTCCGTTAAATAATCTCGGCCCTCCGTATCCAGTACCAGAAATGAATTCATCAATGCCTTCCCGTAGGTAAAATTTTAGAGATATAAGTTAACTAAGATAGATTCTTATTCAGCCCGTAATCTGAGGATCAGTAACAACAGCATTTTGGGTCAAAATTAGAAAACCAGCATTTTCAAACTAAACAATCGCCCGTAATAATGCCTGTAGTTTTAATTGAACCTCCGCCAATTCATGTTCTGCGTTAGATCCCTGCACAATGCCCGCACCCGCAAAAAGCCTTGCCCGATCGCCCGCTAAAATTGCCGAGCGGATTCCCACCGCAAATTCTCCATTGCCCTCACCATCAATCCAGCCAATAGGGGCCGCATAACGCGATCGATCGAACGTTTCAAGCGATTGGATTTGGTCACAGGCGAGATCTCTCGGAACTCCTGCCACGGCTGGGGTTGGGTGAAGTGCGGCGACGACATCAAGGATGTGAACAGTTTTAGGGACGATCGATCGAATGGGAGTATGTAAATGTTGAATATTGGGCAATTGTAATAGTGTTGCAGGAAACATTTTTGGATCTAATCCTAAGGCTACCAATTGCGAGGTAATAAAATCAATCACCAATTGATGCTCATGAATTTCTTTGATACTTCCTAAAAGAGTTTGGGCAATATTACGATCGTCCAATTGAGTTTTCCCACGAGGAGCAGAACCCGCTAGAGCATCGGTTTCCAACTGGTTCCGATCGACGGTTACTAAACGTTCTGGACTCGCGCCTAAAAATGTTTCTCCGGAGGTATTGTTGCAGGAAAATATATAACAATCTTTGTATAATCGGCGCAAATTATAGAGTGATGTCACCACATTGAATTCTTGCGCAG
>JAYUEU010000263.1:0-5954 GCA_043739065.1 Synechococcales cyanobacterium
ACTCAGAATTCGTAGATCTTGGCCATCTCGCTTGACATCCAGATCCCAGAAATATCCTAAGACCTTCCCTCTCAGATCGCCCTCAAGGTTGAGTTTGAAATATTTCATTGATGGCTCTTTTTCGCCTTTTTTACGAAGAACCTGCTGAATTTTCACCGAAACCTTCAGGTTCTCAGGTTCGTGAGCAATGATTTCACCCCGGATTGAAAATACATCGGTGTCTACTTCAGAAGAGGGCACATACTGCACTGAATCATCAGATGAAGTCGAAACCACTGAACTTGAGACTTTGGGATCCTCCGCTTGGGCTGACCTATCGATCGCATCATCAGCCAGATCCTCACCCGACTCCACCGAATCATCTCCGCTGCTCAGATTCTCCGGCTCCCAGACCCCAACAATTTGAAGATGAAGGGTTGCTTCCCGTTCTCGGGTTCTCGGATACACCACCCAGACATGCTCTTGCTCTAGCTGAAGATGATTGCGCACCAAACTCATGACCCGGCCCAGCAAAACGGCTTCCACATGGGAACCATCCGCCATCACCATATTCCCCCGCGTGAATTGTTCATCGGAAGGATGGTATGTACCCCGCACAACACCGATCGCCCGATATTGAGTCGGTTCGCTAGGGGGCGGAATGGGCCGCTGACGACCATCAGTTGGTACTGGCTCGATAACGATCTTAGATTCAACCGCAGGGACCGATGGAACAGCAGGAATTGCTTTTTCCACAGATACAGGTGCGGGCCGCGATGGCGGACGGACTAACTTCATAGGCTGACCAGATGGTAGGGTTTCCTCTGCCATGGGAGTTAGCAAGAGGTCTTCAGCCGAAGCTTTAGATGGGAGTGACTCAGGTTGATTTGACACGGGACTTAAATACTATTTCAGGCAGAGCAACAGCCAAGGTTTGAATCAGCTATGGTACTGAATCCAAGTGGACTTAAAAGAGATCCGTACGATTTTGCACTTTTATGAAAATCTGACACAAAACAAACGAATCAACTTCGCTGCTTGGGCCTGCGATCGTCACTATGCTCAACCCTCTGGATACGCCTTCATTCTTACATGATACTGATTTCTCAGGGGGTACTTAGGATTACTTGGCTACAAATTCCTAAAAATATTGATTTTCCCGATCGATGATTAACCAAATGTCCAGTCCACAAGCGAGGAAGCCATGTATTAAGATAGGTAACAGCCCTACTGTTTTGATCGCGCGATGAAATTTTCTTCACTCACTAATTTATTTCAAAAACGCCGCACTCCGATTCTGATTGCAGGAGGAGTTTTATTGACTGGGGCGATCGGGCTAGCTGGGGCAACACAATTGGGCTGGCTGAAGTCAGGGGGCGAGGTAAATAAGGCGCTGGCCGAGTTGACGGTGGCAGCGACACGAGAGAAATTGATCACAAAAGTGAAGGCCAGTGGCACCATTACCCCACGTCAAACCGTCAACGTCAGCCCAAAGAGCGCAGGACGGGTAATGAAACTTATGGTAGAGCAAGGGGATTCCGTGGTGGAAGGCCAAGAACTCGCTCGCATGGATGCTTCAGATATTGAAGGAGAACGGGATCAGGTGTTAGCAGCGATCGCTTCGGCACAGGCAAGACTTGAACAACTCCGATCGCCTAACCGTCAAGAATTAGTCCGTCAGGCTGCCAATGAAGTGGACCGATCGAAAGGTGATGTGTTTAATGCTGAAAGCGAAATATCGAATGCCCAGAGCGAAATTACTCGCAGTGACGGGTTAATTGCCGATGCTCGGGCAGGACTTGAGCTAGCGCAGCGACAATATGACCGAAATCGTAACCTACAGGGCGAGGGAGCCATTTCGATTAATGCCCTCGATGAATTTGAGCGTAAACTCCAAGGCGCAAAACAAACCCTTCGTCAAACAGTAGCCCAACGCGATCAAGCCCAAGAAAAAGTGCGACAGGCCCAGGCAAAACGCACCCAAGCCCAAATTCAAGTATCCAGTAATCAAGAAGGCTTAATGCAGCAGGGGCAATCTGGAAGCAACGGGGACATTGCCGTACAACAGGCTCAAGTCGAAGAAGCACAGGCGAAACTTAAAGCTATTGAAACCCGCATCGACGACACAATTATCCGTGCGCCATTTGCAGGACTTGTGACCCAACGTTATGCCTCGGTCGGTGCCTTTGTCACGCCAACCACTCAAGCATCGGCCTCTGCTACAGGCGGCGCGACCTCAACCTCTATTGTGGCGATCGCCAGCGAATTAGAAGTGTTGGCAAAGATTCCGGAAATCGATATTAACCAAATAAAGGTCGGTCTTCCTGGCGATATAGTGGTGGATGCATTTCCAAGCGAAACTTTTAAGGCCAAAGTTCGTTTAATTGCCCCGGAAGCGATCGAAGAGCGGGATGTCCGTTTTTTCCAGGTTCGGCTGAAGTTGCTAAGTGGTCAGCGTAAACTCAAGTCTGGGATGAACGTTGATATTGAGTTTTCTGGGCCTGAATCCGAAGCATTATTAGTGCCGACAGTTGCGATCGTGACCAAAAAAGGGAGTCCCGGCGTTTTGGTTCCAGATGAGAAAGGTAAGCCAATATTCAAACCTGTTATGGTGGGGGCCACTCAATCGAGTCGGAGTCGGAGCAAAAGTAAGAATGATGCGGCAAACCAGTCTGGAGATAAATCTGGGGGAAGCAGCGGGAAAACCCAGATTACTGAGGGTCTAAAAGAGGGCGATCGGGTATTTATTACTCTTCCAGAGGGTCAAAAGTTAGATCAATTGCTCAAGGACGAAAAAGACAAAAAATAGTAGTTATTCGTAGTTAATCAAGTAGTTAGTCAAATGGTCGTTAGTTCGATCGGCCAACTCCTAACCCCAGACCAGACCTCAACTCATCATCCCAACTCGTACAGAGGACTTCAACATGGATTGGCTCGAAAGTGTCAATATGGCCGTCAAAACCCTGACTTCCAACAAACTCAGAACCGGACTGACCATGCTGGGCATGATTATTGGCAATGCATCAGTGATCGCCATGATCGGCATTGGCCAAGGCGCACAACGATTAGCATCAGAACAATTTGAATCCCTTGGACCCAACGTCTTATTTGTCACGCCTGGATCCCCCGGTGCCCGTCAACGGACCACTGCCATACCACCGAATCTCGTTTGGGATGATGCTAAAGCGATCGCCGCTGAAGTTCCCAGCGTTGCTAGCGTCGCACCTCAACGTCAATCTCAGCTTTCCGTGACCTACGGCGGCAAAAACCGAACCACATTAATCATGGGGACTACGCCTGAATACCTAATTGTCCGGGACTTCGACGTGGCAAAAGGTCGTTTTATTAACAATGTGGACATCGAACGCAGTACCCGAGTTGTAATTTTAGGAGCTGAAGTAGCAGACCAGTTTTTTCAGGGTAAGGATCCGATCGGCAGTAAAATTCGAATCCGCAATACAAGTTTTGAAGTGGTGGGTGTCTTGCAGGCAAAAGGATCTTTTTTAGGCAATAACCAGGATGATGCTGTTTATATACCCTTAACAACCTCCGCAACATCGCTCACCGGACGCACTTCGCCCTTTGGCTTAGATTTGACCTTTATTTCGATATCAGCCCTTAACGAAGCCAATATTCCTGCCGCCGAATTTCAAATTACCAACCTACTTCGTCGTCGCCACAAAGTCATTAATGAGGACGATTTTACTGTCCAAACTCAAAAAGATATTCTCCGGATTGTCGGCACCATTACAGGCGGATTGACGGCACTTTTGGCCGCGATCGCAGCAGTATCACTCTTGGTGGGCGGCATTGGCATCATGAATATCATGCTGGTGTCGGTGTCAGAACGAACCCAGGAAATTGGACTGCGAAAGGCGATCGGGGCATCGGAGCAAGATATTTTGATGCAATTTATGATCGAAGCCGTAATGCTATCGGCAGCGGGTGGTGTGTTGGGGACAGGGGTAGGAATTGGAGGAATTTTGCTAGTTGCAGCCTTCTCACCATTACAAGCTGTCGTTTCGCCCGTTGCAATTACTCTAGCGGTGACCGTTTCCGGGACGATCGGACTCGTGTTTGGTGTATTTCCAGCCCGTCAGGCCGCACGATTAGATCCGATCGTCGCTCTACGCAGTGCTTAACGACCTTTTTGTTCCTTAATCTAAACGCTCTAAAACTTCAAATCCTATAAACCGCTAAAACTCCTATGTCTACGATCGTCCAACTCAAATCCATCACCAAGGTCTACGGCATCGGCGACATTATTGTAAATGCCTTAGCCGGAGTTGACTTGACCGTTGACGCAGGAGAATATTGTTCCATCATGGGCACATCTGGATCCGGAAAATCCACCATGATGAACATTATCGGCTGTCTGGACCGTCCAACCGCCGGACGTTATTACCTAGACGGCATTGAGGTCGATACCCTTCCCGACAACGAACTCGCCCGAATTCGCAACCAAAAATTAGGCTTCGTCTTTCAACAATTTCACCTGCTCTCTCAACTCACGGCTTGGGAAAACGTCATGCTCCCGATGATCTACGCTGGAGTTTCAGTTCAAGAACGCCGCGATCGTGCCCGCGAAGCCCTTATACGGGTTGGCCTAGAACAACGATTAGAAAATAAACCCACCCAACTTTCCGGCGGACAACAACAGCGGGTCGCCATTGCCCGAGCGATCGTCAACCGACCCGTAGTACTTTTGGCCGACGAACCCACCGGAGCCTTAGATTCCACCACTACAGAAGAAATTCTCGATATTTTCGGCGAACTCAATGCGAGTGGCATGACGGTAGTGATGGTAACGCATGAGGCCGATGTTGCCCGCCGTACCCATCGCATCATATGGTTTAAAGACGGTAAAGTTCTCCAATCAAACCTTTCGCCTAAAGATGTCGCCTTAGTCAGTGCAGGTTAGTTAGCACGGCTAGTTTTCACCGATCGGACCATATCTGTCGAAATTTATCGAGATTTTTCAAAAATTCTATTCCCAATTCACAACCACCGATATGCCGGCAAGGAGGATTAAGTTCCTGTTGAAGAGTTTTAAATCAAGCCTTACTTTCGAGCACAATATTTTTTATGAGCAGCCTAATAATTATTAAGTCTTGATCAAACTATACAAAACTACTAAAAAAACGGGAAATTTACCTATTTTAACCGATCGTCAATAGCTATTATTGTCATGGGTTCATGATAATAACATTTAGATGAGCATTGATTGCTTAGAGTGACCAAACTTAGCCAAATCTACTGATATAGCGCTTTTAGTCGAAGGGCAGACCGCTCCTTATAAACTCAAACGATTAGAATCATACGACATTAAGACTTTGGATGGATGGACAATCCGTTGTTTTATGGCATGTTTATAAGTCTAAAAGGTTGAGATTGTAGTGCATCTTACATTTTGAATCCCCACATGTGTATCGTTAAATCAATTGCAGTTGTTTCCGCCGCTGTTGGAGCCTTGGGTTTGAGCGTAAAACTCTACTCAGGTTTTCACGATTCTTCGATCGCATCTAGCCAAGGGGGCACATCTACATCTTCACCCCTAGTGACCTCGCCTCCGGAAGAATTGGATAAAATCTCACACTCTTCAGACTGGATTGAAGCATTAGATGAGAAATTGTTTACAAAAAGCACCACAACTCAGAATTCAGCACGGGGTTCAGCGACGGATGTGTCGTTCAACGCACTAACGCCAGATAGTTTATCCACAAGCGATCGCAAGCAGACTCAAAGCTTTTCGCTCGATCACTTAGTGACCCAAAAAGTCGAAAGCTGGTTCGAGCAGTTTAATCGTATTTCTGGAGATTGGAAATCTGTATTACCCGCAGTACTTGTAGTCGCGAGGGGGGATTCATCGGTACGATCGACTCCCGAAATGCCATCCTCTATTGCTGAACTTCGGACCGCATTTTGGCAATGTTCTCCTCGTCAGAATATGGAACCGACAACACAAGCAACTGAAG